>JAILKH010000091.1 GCA_024693925.1 Lachnospiraceae bacterium
GAATTGAAAAAAGCAAACAAAATCCCCGAAATAACGGAAATGTTTGCTCCACTCGGGGAGGGGAGACAAATATCACATACCTCGAGCAAACAAAACAGCGGAAATGGAGAAAATGGTTGCTCGATCCACCCATGACAAGCCGGATCAAATAAAAAAACAAACAAAATCCCCGAAATAACGGAAATGTTTGCTCCAACCGGGGCGGCGCCACCCATGACAAGCAACATCGGCCCGGAGAAGAAGAAATTATATTGTATTCGCGGATAGACCTTACGATGGTTATATGGAATTGATTTATAATGGGGCTGTAGAAATGATTTATATTGCATTCATTGTGAATTTCGTATATATTTATTTAATGGAAATGCCTATAGTTATGTTAAGGAGATGATTAAGATGGAAAAGAAAAATATTGATTGGTCAAATATCGGTTTCGGATATATGCCCACAGATGTAAGGTATGTTTCCAATTTTAAGAATGGTGCATGGGATGATGGTGAAATGACCACCGACAGTACTGTACAGATAAGCGAGTGCGCCGGAGTATTGCAGTATGCACAGACCTGTTTCGAAGGTTTGAAGGCATATACAACCAAAGATGGTAAGATAGTGACTTTCCGCCCGGATCTTAATGCTGAGCGTATGATCGATACCTGCAAGCGTTTAAAGATGCCGGTATTTCCCAAGGAAAGATTTATTGAGGCAGTTGAGAAGGTGGTTGCAGGTAATGCTGCATATGTTCCGCCTTACGGATCGGGAGCTACACTTTATCTTCGCCCATATATGTTTGCCAGTTCACCCGTTATAGGAGTTAAACCGGCAGAGGAATATCAGTTCAGGCTTTTTGTTACACCGGTAGGACCTTATTTCAAGGGTGGTGCTAAGCCTATATCCATAAGAGTATGTGATTATGATCGTGCAGCACCTCACGGAACAGGACATATCAAGGCCGGACTTAATTATGCAATGAGTTTATATCCTATAGTAGAAGCACATGAGCAGGGCTTTGATGAGAATATGTACCTGGATGCGGCAACAAGAACCAAGGTTGAGGAAACCGGTGGAGCTAATTTCATGTTCATAACCAAAGATAATAAATTCGTTACACCTAAGTCAAACAGTATACTTCCTTCAATAACACGCCGTTCACTTATGGTTGTTGCCAAGGAATATCTTGGGCTTGAAGTTGAAGAGAGAGAAGTATTATTTGATGAAGTTAAGGATTTTGCCGAGTGTGGATTGTGCGGTACTGCAGCAGTTATCTCGCCTGTAGGTAAAATCAATGACCACGGCAAGGAAATCTGTTTCCCTTCAGGTATGGAGGAAATGGGACCGGTTACCAAGAAATTATATGACACTCTTACGGGAATCCAGATGGGAAGTATTAAAGCACCCGAGGGTTGGATCAAAGAGATTAAAGTAGATTAATCGGCGGGTCGTAAGTAAGATCAAGATAGATTAATCGGCGGGCCGTAAGTAAAATCAAGATAGATTAATCGGCGGGCCGAAAATAAGATCAAAGTAGATTAATCCCGGGCAAAAACAGAGATCAAAGTAGAATCACACCGGGTGGTAAAACGGGATTATAGTCGGTTTAATATTTATTATAGCTTTAATAGAGGAGCGGGGGCTCCTCTTTGCTATTGGAAGGAGAAGTTTGCTGCCGGAAGAAGAAGTTTACTATCGGAAGGAGAAGTTTGCTATTGGAAGGAGAAGTTAAGATGGATGAGCAAAAGAAGGTAATGATGCTCGGTAATGAGGCAATAGCCCGCGGCGCATATGAGGCAGGGGTTAAAGTCTCGGCTGCCTATCCCGGTACCCCCAGTACCGAGATAAGTGAGAATCTGGTTAAATATAAGGATGAGCTTTATTGTGAATGGTCACCGAATGAGAAGGTGGCTATGGAGGTTGCCATAGGAGCTTCATTTGCGGGAGTACGTGCACTTGCATCAATGAAGCACGTAGGTGTAAATGTAGCGGCAGATCCTCTGTATTCAATGTCTTATATAGGAGTTACGGGAGGACTCGTTCTTGTAGCCGCCGATGATCCGGGATTATACAGTTCCCAGAACGAACAGGATTCAAGAATGGTAGCCCGCGCAGCCCAGGTGCCGGTAATAGAGCCCTCGGATTCACAGGAAGCCAAGGAATTCATTAAATTTGCCTATGATATGAGTGAGAAATATGATACGCCTGTGATTTTCAGGACAACTACCAGATTATCCCATTCACAGGGGCTGGTTACCTTGAACGATCGTCTGAATATTGAAGATAAACCTTACGAAAGAAACATAGCCAAGAATGTAATGATGCCGGGAAATGCCAAGAAGCGTCATCTTGTGGTAGAAGAGAGGGAGAAGAGACTGATCGAGGATTCGTGTGATTTTCCCATAAACAGGGTGGAAATGAACGACACCAAGATCGGCGTTATTACAAGCGGAATACCTTATCAGTACGTTAAGGAGGCGCTTCCAAATGCGTCGGTGCTTAAGCTTGGGCTGGTAAATCCGCTGCCGCGTAAGATGATTGAGGATTTTGCGAAGAAAGTCGATAAGCTGATCATCTTCGAAGAGCTGGATCCGCTTATTGAGACTCAGGTAAAATCATGGGGTATAAAGGCCATCGGCAAGGAGATATTTACGATCCAGGGCGAATACAGTGCAAATATGTTAAGGAAGGCAGTACTTAACGAGGATCTTGATATCAAGGAAGCAGCAGAGGTTCCCGGAAGACCACCTATTCTGTGTCCGGGATGCCCTCACAGAAGTGCCTTTACAGTACTCAGCAAGCTTAAGATTCATGCAGCCGGAGATATAGGATGCTATACTCTCGGAGCAGTTCCGCCCCTTGGAGTTATAGATACCACGGTATGTATGGGATCAAGTATTTCATCTCTTCACGGTATGGAGAAGGCAAGAGGAAAAGAATATATCAAGAACTGGGTTGCCGTTATCGGAGATTCGACCTTTATGCATACGGGTGTAAATTCCCTTATGAATATGGTATACAACCAGGGCACCGGAACGGTTATGATCCTTGATAATTCCACCACGGGTATGACAGGACATCAGGATCATGCGGCTACGGGAAAGACTTTGCAGGGGGATGAGGTTCCTGCTATTAATATCCCCGAGCTGTGCCGTGCGATCGGTGTTAAGAATGTATATGAAATAAATGTATTTGATGTTGAAGGCCTTGAGAAGCTTATCAAACAGGAGCTTGCCAAGGATGAAGTGTCGGTAATAATAACCAAGACGCCTTGCGTATTGCTTAATAAGACACCCATAACCCATACCTGTCAGGTGGATGAAGAGAAATGTAAGAAATGCGGTATGTGTATGAAACCGGGTTGTCCGGCAATAACCAGACTGCCAAACGGAGTTACCAGGATAGATACAACTATGTGTAACGGCTGCGGACTTTGTAAGAGTCAGTGTAAATTCGGAGCCATAGTGGATGTACCGGTATAAGGTAGGAAGGGAGCTTGGAAATGGAAACTAAGAATATAATGATAGTAGGTGTAGGCGGACAGGGAACACTTCTTACGAGCAGGATCCTGGGAGGAATAATGCTTGGAGCCGGCTATGATGTTAAGATGAGTGAAGTTCACGGAATGGCACAGCGAGGCGGATCTGTTGTGACTTACGTAAGATACGGAGATAATGTTTCAGAGCCTATAGTGGAAGAAGGACAGGCAGACGTTCTTATTGCTTTTGAGCAATTGGAAGCTAAGAGATATGCTCATTTTCTTAAGAAAGACGGAGTGTTGATCGTAAATACACAGCGGATCGATCCCATGCCGGTGGTTATCGGTGCCGCAGAGTATCCTGAGGGAATAGTTGAAGAACTTAAGAAAGATTATAAAGTCATAGACGTGGATGCAATGAGCGAAGCTCTTAAGCTTGGCAATCCCAAGGTATTTAATGTTATCGTATTGGGAGTTGCCGCCCAGCATATGGACTTTACCAAGGAGCAGTGGTTTGAAGTAATAGAGAAGACCGTCAAGCCCAAATTTATAGATATGAACAAGACGGCCTTTGAGGTCGGGTACTCATTATAATGAATAAGATATAATTTTCAGTCGGGTATTCATTGTAATGAATAAGATTCGGTTTTTTATGAAGGATAGATATCTTTCTTAATTTGATCTTTCCATCACCTGTCTTATAACGGATATGAGCTTATCGTTCATTTCCGGAAGCATGAAGCAGACGCGGAAGAATTTATTGTCAAGGAAAGGAAAGGTACAGCAATTCCTTATCATCATTTTATTTCGGATACAGGCATCAAATAAGGTATCGGCAGTGATATCCTCGGAGGTGATCTGTACAAGTACGAAATTAGCGGAGGGCTCATATACTTTGAGCCCTTTTATTTTTGCAAGGGCTGTGGTAACGCGGGTCCTTTCACTGCTTATCAGTTCTTTGGTCTTATCGATATAATCCGTATCCGTGAACATAAGCTTACCGGCTTCTTCAGCCAGGGAATTAATGGTCCAGGGATTTTTCCTTGAATTGATGGACTTTATAAGATCTCTGTTGCCGGTGACGGCATATCCCAGACGCAGTCCCGGGGATGCAAAGAATTTCGAAATCCCCCGGAGAATGATTATGTTATTGTAATATGCAGTCAAAGGAATGGAATTGACTTTATCATAATCACTGGTAAATTCAATATAGGTCTCATCCACCATTACAAAGATGTCGCTTTGCTTGCAGGCATCAAGGATGGTGCGCATCATCTTGCGGGTGATGCAGGTGGAGGTAGGGTTGTTGGGATTGCACATGATCAGAAGATCGATGCTTTCGTTAAGCTCGGAAATAAGCCTGTCGCAGTTGAGGGCAAAATCATCCTTCTCCTTCAGCGGAAAATACAGACTGGTACCGCCGCCGAGAGAAACCTCCCGCTCGTACTCGGAGTAGGTAGGCCCTACGATGAGCGCTTTCTTTGGATGTTCTATCTGGATGAAGAGAGAAATAAGTTCCGTCGAACCGTTTCCCACGATTATATTTTCATATTCGCTGCCACAATAGTCGGCGATCACCTTGCGAAGCTTAATGTATTCCCGGTCGGGATAGCCTGTTATAACATCAAGATGTTCGCTTAAGGTTTCGCGAAGTTTATTTGAAAGACCAAGGGGATTTACATTAGCCGAGAAGCTGACGATTTCCTCTTTCTTTATTCCGTAGATTTCTTCTATCTTTTCAAGGTCACTGCCATGAAAATGGTCTGAATGTTTGATCATATCTGTTTCCTCTTCTTGATTTATATTATTATTCGTGTTCCTATCGGTATTCTTATCAGCAGTAGTTATTATACACTTTTTTTATAATTTTTTTACATTTTTTGAAAAATATAGTGGGGAATTTGTTTGCTTTTTTCAATTCATCCTGCTTGTCATGGGTGGACCCGGCAAACATTTTCCCGATTTTCACTGTTTTGTTTGCCCGGGCATTAAACTGGAATAACAATGCTAAATATCATTGCTAACAATATTAAAAATATGGTATACTTTTATTTGTTTGAAGTCCAGAAAGTAAAGTGTGGTGAGGAACTTGCATGAGATTGTAGACAGATTACTTAACGGGTTTTTCGATTATGAATGCGGAAAGCTCGCTTTTTCTGTATCTAAAATTGAAGAATCATTGGAAATTGGCGAAATATATGAAGGTTCTTTCGAAATTGATTCAAATGATGATCTCCCGGTATACGGTAATGTATATACTTCGAGCATGAGGCTGGTATGCAGGCTCGAAAGTTTTAATACCGCGCATGTACATGTAGAGTTTCTGTTTGATTCCACGGGACTTGAACCCGGAGACATAATCAAGGGAGATGTACAGATCGTATCCAATAAAGGTGAGTATTATATTCCCTTTGCTTTTTCCATAGTACGTTCAATAGTTAAGAGTTCCATAGGAAACGTTAAGAATTTATTCCACTTCACGAATCAGGCACAGCAGTCTTTTGAAGAAGCGGTATCTATTTTCTATGACAAAGATTTTCCAAATGTATTTGAGAGTAATGACAGAAGCGGTTATATCAAATACAGAGGAATGTCCAACAGAATAGGAAATGAGGAAAGCGTGGATGATTTCCTGATATCCGTAAACAAGAAACAGCCTGTAATCTTCAGTGTGGATAAGAATTACCATGAACTTACAAATATTACAGAAACCTTAAGGTGTACCCTTCCCATAAGAAAATCAACCTGGGGATATGTCAATCTGTCGGTAACCGTTGACGGTGATTTTCTAAGGGTGGAGAAGGATACAATAACAGGAAATGATTTCCTTGGAAACATGTATAAATTTATCTTCTATATCGAAGAAGATATGCTGCATGAAGGCAGGAATTACGGAAGGCTTATATTCAAAAGCTCCCGTCAGATCCTGACGGTAACCTTTGTTGCCTCCAAGAGAATAAGCAATGAAGGTTTAAGAATAGAGAGAAGAGAGAAGAGAAGCCTGACAATGAGGCTTATGCGCTGTTACATAGCCTTCAGAACCAAGCGAATAAATGTAAACACCTGGGTCAGGGATTCCCTTAAGATAGTGGAACGATTAAATGTGCTGGATGACAAGAATCCGGAGACCAGACTTTATCAGGCCCAGTTACTGATGGTTTCACAAAGATATAATGAGGCCAAGTGGATACTTGACCATGTGGCCAGCCATCCCAGGATACAGAAGAAGGAGCCTACAATATACAGCTATTATCTGTATCTGACCACTCTTTATATGAGGGATGACGCATATATAAATGAAGTAGCGGATGAAGTGGAAAGGATATATGAGGATAACAGGCATGATCACAGGATACTCTGGACGCTTATGTATCTGGACGAGGATATGTCCACCAATCATTCACGCAAGATAGATTATATAGAAGAGCAGTTTGAAAGAGGTTGCAGAAGCCCCATTATATATGTGGAGGCCTACCAGTATTATGTGGTAAATCCGATGGCATTAACAAGGCTTGATCCCTTTGAGGTTCAGATCCTTACCTGGGCGGTGAAGAACGGTCTTATGAACAATGAGATCTGTAAGCAGATACTGTATATCTGTGCAAGGATCAAGGAATACGACGAAGGAATTTATAAGCTCCTTACAGGAATATATCGTATCAACGAAGATACAGATGTGGTGAGTGCTATCTGTACCATGCTGATAAGGGCCAATAAGACTGACCGGAAATATTATAAATGGTACAGTTTGGGAGTGGAGTTCCAGCTAAGGATAACCAAGCTCTATGAATACTATATGCTGGCCCATCCCATGGATGATGATAAACTGTTGCCAAAATCAGTTATTATGTATTTTGGTTTCAGAAACAATATGGATCATATTCATATAGCGTATCTGTATGCAAATATGTTAAAGCACAGATTTGAGATCCAGAAGCTGTGTGAGGATTACGAGGCGGATATGACAGCCTTTACCATGGAGCAGCTTAAGAACGGAAGGATAAATAGAGATATCGCTTATCTGTATGAGAATATACTTACGCCGGAAGTACTTAAGCCGGATATGGCGAATGATTTTGTGAAAAATCTGTTCTCTTACGAGGTTACCGTAGACGATCCCGAGGTTAAGAGGATAGTTGTAATAGAAGACGAACTCATAGGCGAAGGACAATATGACATTGTTGATGGTTATGCCTATCCGGTAATATACAGCTCGACGTATATGATTTTTACAGAGGACGGGGATGGACACAGGATGATCCTTTCGCCTGGCAGGGTGCGCCGGCTTATGGATGAGACACCATATATTCCGTATATTAAGAATTATGTGACGGATAATGCGGGCTTTAATCTGTATTTATGCAGCGGCAGAAGACATTACATAACCATAGATGATGATAATGTTGAATTCTGCAGGAATATGGTGGATTCCGTTGCCATAAGGGAGGAGTTTAAGAGGGATGTCCGGATGGAGCTTCTCAGACATTATTATGATAATAATGAGATAACAACACTGGATGAATTCTTAATAAGCATAGATCCCAAGATCTTAACCGGCAGGGACAGAGCCGAACTGCTGGGATATTTCATTATGCGGGGACTTTATAATGAAGCCTACGATATAATAACGGTATACGGGGCAGAGAAGGTGCCCATTAAGAGTATAGTAAGAGTGTGTTCACATATGATAGGCAAGAAGGAAGAACTATATGATGTGATGCTTGTAAAAGTAGCCTACCATGCTTTTATGAAGGGAAAATACGACGTTCTGACACTACAGTATCTGGTGGATCATTTCAATGGTCTTACCAAGGAGCTTAGGAATCTTTGGAAGGCAGCAAGGCAGTTTGATGTGAATTATTACAGCCTTATGGAGAAGCTTATCATCCAGATGCTTACCACAAGGACCACCATCGGAGAGAAGGAAGAACTTTTTGAGGAATACTTAAAACAGGGTTCCAGTACCAGGGTGGAGCTTGCCTACCTTACTTACAATGCCTATGATTATTTCGTTAAGGACAGAATGCTGGATCAGAAGATATTTGAGCATATCATTAAAAATCATAAGCGGGGCGAGGAAATAAATGCCGCCTGTAAGCTGGCTTTGCTTAAGCATTATTCCGAGGACAAGAGGAATATTAATGATGATATAAAGGAAATGCTTGGGGAATTCCTTACGGAATTCATGAAAAATAAAATATATTTTACGTTCTTTAAGGAATATTCGGGGATCATTCCGGGGCTTATGGAATATGATGACAAGATGATAATCGAATACAGAACGGATCCTTCAAAGAGGGTTATGATACATTATATTATTGAGGGCGAAGACGAGGACGAAAGCTTCCATAAGGAAGAAATGAGAGATATGTTTGAAGGCATATTCTCCAAGGAATTTATCTTATTCTTTGGAGAGAATCTGCAGTATTACATTTCCGAAGAGACAGACGGCAACGAGATGTTTACCTTCTCGGATTCGGTATCAATATCGGATAAGGTAACCGAAGGTATGATTTCGAGGTACGGGCTTCTTAATGATATGGTGGTGGCCAAGACATTACAGGATGATGATACCCTGATGCAGCTCATGGAGGAATATGTTAAAGAGGAATGCTTTGCGGAGAATGTGTTTACAAGCATTTAATGTAAGCGGAGGAATAAATGGATATAAATACCGGATATGCCATCGGATATGATCTTAATGATATCCAGACGCAGATCAGCTATTTTGAATTAAATAATGACAGTCCCGAGTCGCTGGTTTCCGACGGTGAGAATGAAAGACTGGGAATACCCACGGTATTGTGTAAACGCAGTAAGGTTAATCAGTGGAGCTTCGGAACGGAAGCAGTAAGACTTATCAACACGGAAGGGGAAGCCGAAGTAAACAAGATATTAAGCCTGGCACTGTCACAGAAGAGTATAAGCATAGACGGAGAGGAATTTAAAGGTCTTGATCTGCTTATTCTCTTTGTGCGTAAGTCTATGGATCTTCTGTCAGTATATGTTCCCATAGATCAGATAAGAAGACTGGTATTTACCGTTCCCGAATTCGACCGCAGGATGCTTTCGGTACTTGAGCGGGTGGCGGCAGCGGTTCCCATTGCCAGGGACAGGATAATGTTCCAGAGTTATGCGGAAAGCGTGTATTGTTATATGATACATCAGCCGACGGAGCTGTGGGATACGGAATGTGTTGTATTCGATCATGATGAAAAGAGGATGAAGGTTTATGATATGAAGATGAATCATAGAACAGAGCCTGTAGTCGCCGTGATCGATGAAGCGGAATTCGAAGGCCTTGGTGTACCTGATAAAGAGGTATATTATGAGGATGATAGCGAAATGGGAGCTGATGATGTTAAGGCTGAGGCGGATAACGAAGAGTTACAGGTTCCCAAGAGGGCTTCAATAAATGAAGAACAGGCAGAGAAGCTGGATGTTCAATTATATGATATAGTTCATAATTTTCTCTCTTCAAGGCCTATAAGATCGGTATTTTTGCTGGGTGCCGGCTTTGACGGGGAATGGTGTAAGCAGACGATCAAATTCCTGTGTCTGGGGCGCAGGGTATTCCAGGGAAGAAATATGTATTCCAAGGGTGCCTGTTACTATGGCATGGATAATATAAGTCCGGGTGAGCTTAATGAGAAATATATCTTCCTTGGGAAGGATAAGCTTAAGTTCAACCTGGGTATATATATGGACCGAAATGATAAGGAAGAATACATAGCTCTTGCCGACGGCGGAGTGAACTGGTATGACATAAGCACGGAAGTGGAATTTATGTTATATAAGGGAAGCAAGGTGGAACTTATAGTCACGCCTCTTGACGGTAAGGAGGCGAGGGTAATAGAGGTGCTGCTGGACGGTTTGCCGGAGAGGCCTCCCAAGACTACGAGACTGAAGATGAAGGTGAGCTTTATGTCAGGGGACACCCTGAGGGTTGAGATAGAAGATAAGGGCTTTGGAGAAATATTCGGAAGCTCGGGCCAGAAGTGGGAAGAAGAATTTAATATATAGGCCCGGCCCGAAAGAAAAAAAGAAGCAGAATAAGAAGTAAAAGAAGATAGAAGGCCCGGCCCGGAAGAATAATAATAGTAAAAAAAGAAGCAGCATAAGAAGTAAAAGAAGGCAGAAGCCCCCGCCCGGGAAAATAAAAAAGAAATACAAAATAAAACAGGGAAGGAGGAAGCGAAGGATATGTCCAATCTTATATTGTGTCACGGAGAAAGATCGGAAAGACCGTATAAAGTAGCAGGTATTGATATAAATGTATATTCGGCAGAGGAGTTGTGTTATGTGATAGCCCAGAATGCCCATACTCTCGATAGGGATTTTATGGATGAGAGGCTGTGTGAATTCATCAAAGATCAGTTCAAGCTCCGTGATCTTGGAAATAAGCTTAAGAAAATGATCGATGATAAGAAGTCGCTTCCCGAATTCATCCTTGCGATATTGGAAGAGGTACATTACTGCGATGAGGAGGAAATCCGCAATATTAAGCAGATACTTATAGAAAGCGCGGGGCTGTCTCCCTCAAGAAAGCATAAGAGCAGGGGTGATAATCTTCTAAAGGCAAGGAAATTCACCAGAGCCCTGGATGAATACTGGAATACTCTTAAGAGAGTGGATGCGGATGCGGAGCCTATCCTGTACGCATCGGTGCTTCATAACATAGGAACGGTCTATGCAAAGCTTATGCTGTACGAGAAGGCAGCAGATCACTATCTGCAGGCTTATAACCTGAGTATGGACGAGGAAACTCTTATAATGTATCTTGTCTGCTGCAAGATGTATATGAAGAAGGAAGAGTATGAAAGAATGATAATCAGATGCGGATATCCTTCGGGGGCCGTGGAAAGCGCAGAGAAGATAATAAAAAACAGAGACAATTATATGAACTCTGCCAATAAATATGTATATAAGTTAAAACGTCTTAAAGATATCAAAGAGGATGGCAGGATCGCCGAATATTACGAAGAGATCGAATCTACCATAGATGAGTGGAAGAGAGAATACAGAACCAATATGATACTGCACTGAGTGTATTGATTAGGAGTATATAGCGGATGCGTTTGTTCGATATTATTAAGGAAAAACTGGGATTTGACGATGATGATGACGAGCTGGATTTCGGCGATGGCATGACCTTCGATGAATATGAAGAGGAAATGGAAGATGTCGAGAAGATAACCGACGGTCTTAAGAGGGCTCCGCTTAAACGTAATGATATAAATATCCTGGATTACCGGGAGAGAGAGCTATATATAAGAAACAAATGCGAGCAGATGAAGGCAGCTTCGGAGGACTTGGAAGGTCAGAAGCATGAATATGAGAGAGTCACCCAGCAATTGGCGGATCTTGATGAGATAGGAGCGCTGACTTTAACAAGATTCAGTGAGCTGGTAAGACTGGCCAAGAGAATAGAGAATATAGAGGAAGAAGAGAAGAAATATAAGAGACCCTTAAGTAAGATAACGGAATCCCAATACAGGGATATGGCAAGTAAAGAGAAGGAAATCCCCAAGATAATCAAGAAGATGCAGGATGAAGAGAATCATCAGATGTCCATTAAGAGAGATCTTAACCTGCTGGAGGGAGAGAAGGCGGCTCTTGCTTATCAGAGACGGGAAGAGAGAAGGAAGGCAGCCAATTCCAAGGCCTGGGTAGTGGTGTGCAGCTTAGTATCGGTACTTGCGGCGGCACTTTTATTTATACTTCAGTCGGCTCTTGGGTTTGATGTAAGGATAGGATATTATATCATAATCGCTTTCTTCTGCTTATCCTTAACCGGTGTATTTGTATCCTTTAAGAATGCCCAGGATGCACAGGTAAGCGCTGAGAAGAAGATCAACCGGGCCATAACCCTGCAGAACAGCGTTAAGATCAAATATGTAAATGCCACCAATCTTATTGATTTCTATTATTCCAAATACAATGTAAATAATTCCTATGAACTTAATTATATGTGGGAGAAATATCAGGAGGAGAAGGCGGCAAGAAAGCATACCGACGAAGTGGCAGCCAGGATAGAGAAGGCAAGGAAGGATCTGATAGATGAGCTCAGGAATTATAAGCTTAACGATCCGGCAACCTTCGTATACAGGACCGAGCTTCTAACGGATGAAGATGTAATGCAGGATGTAAGGCGCAAGCTCATCATTCAGAGAAAGAAGCTTAAACAGGGTATGGATTTCAATAATTACAGTCTGGATATGGCAAAGCAGGCGATAGAATCCGTGGTAACGGAATATCCCAAGTTCGCCAAGGAAGTACTGGCAATAGTAGACCAATATGAATGACACCGGGTAAGCTCCGGCAATAACAGATCTGTATGAGTGACAATAGAGAAGTACTTTTATCTTGCGTAATAAAATGAAACATGATAGTATTTTTCATTGGTGAGCAAACAGGAAAATCAATATATTAGAGGAATCTGGCTTCATAATCATTAAGCATCTTGGAGACTCTGGGTGATATGGAGACAAATTCACAACCGTACTGGTAGCTGTCATCATCCAGGGAATGGCTTCTTATGATGCGGATATCCGTAATAATCTGGGGAAGAGTCTTATCAAGCTCTATATTGGAGATAAATATACTACCTATGGGAAGAGCCTCCTTACAGATAAAGCCCAGTCCTTTGGCGGAGATATCGGTAACGGTAATAGGTGAAGATATATCAATGACCGTCATATTATTGTCGGTATACAGATCCGACAAAGAGAGCTGAACCTTTATGGGAATTCTTTTATCTTTACGTTTTTCCTGCATGTTGAAACCTCGATTTCGTGGATTTTATGACTTGTTCCCATATATGGATATCAAGCTGTAATTATATGTAAGTGATCCTCCTTATAAACAGATATTCATAAACAGAACAAGTAAGTAACTAATAGTATATATCATTAAAAGATTCTTATCAAGAAGAGGAGAAAATATGACCGACAGATATGTAAGTCCCTTATCGGAGAGATATGCAAGTAAGGAGATGCAGTTTATCTTCTCGCCGGATATGAAGTTCCGTACCTGGAGAAAGCTGTGGATAGCACTGGCAGAAACCGAGAAGGAGCTGGGACTTAATATTACTCAGGAGCAGATAGATGAGCTTAAGGCTCATGCCGAGGATATTAATTACGATGTTGCCAGGGAAAGAGAGAAGCAGGTAAGACATGATGTTATGAGTCATGTATATGCTTACGGAGTACAGTGCCCCAAGGCCAAGGGAATAATCCATCTTGGAGCAACCTCCTGTTATGTAGGTGACAATACGGATATCATCGTAATGACAGAGGCCCTTAAGCTGGTAAGGAAGAAGCTTATAAATGTTATATATGAGCTGTCGAAATTCGCAGATACTTACAAGGAGCTTCCCACTCTGGCATTTACTCATTTTCAGCCGGCCCAGCCCACAACCGTAGGTAAGAGGGCAACTTTGTGGATGAATGAATTTATGCTGGATCTTGAGGAGCTTGATTTTGTCTTATCGACAATGAAGCTTCTTGGCTCCAAGGGTACAACGGGAACCCAGGCAAGCTTCCTTGAGCTCTTCGACGGAGACCAGGAAACAATAGATAAAATAGACCCGATGATAGCTAAGAAGATGGGCTTCAAGGAATGCTATCCGGTATCGGGACAGACCTATTCAAGGAAGGTGGATACCAGGGTTGCAAACGTACTTGCGGGAATAGCCGCAAGTGCCCATAAGTTCTCCAATGATATAAGACTTCTGCAGCATCTTAAGGAGGTGGAGGAGCCCTTCGAGAAGAGCCAGATAGGTTCATCGGCCATGGCTTATAAGAGAAATCCTATGAGAAGTGAGAGAATTGCCTCTCTTAGCAGATATGTAATGATAGATGCGCTTAATCCGGCAATAACTTCGGCAACACAGTGGTTTGAGAGAACCCTGGATGATTCGGCCAATAAGAGATTATCCATACCCGAGGGTTTCCTGGCCATCGACGGAGTGCTGGATCTGTGCTTGAATGTGGTAGACGGACTGGTGGTTAATGATAAGGTAATAGATAAGCATTTAAGGAGCGAGCTTCCCTTCATGGCAACAGAGAACATCATGATGGATGCGGTTAAGGCAGGAGGAGACAGACAGGAGCTGCATGAGAAGATAAGAGAACTCTCCATGGAGGCTTCTAAGAATGTTAAGCAGAACGGAGGAGATAATAATCTCCTTGAGCTTATAGCAGATGCTCCCGAATTCAATATGACTCTTGAAGAGCTTAATAAGACCATGGATCCCGCTAAATATGTGGGAAGAGCACCTGTTCAGGTGAGCGCTTATCTTAAGAATGTGATACAGCCGATGCTTGATGAGAATAAGGAAGTACTCGGTATGCATGCAGATATAAATGTGTAGGGATGCCGGTATCATCCGGGATTGATGAATGATAAAAGGTATAGGGATGCAGGTAATTAAGGTCCATGCCGGTTAAGAGGAGGAATCAAGATGGTAAAAGCAATAGTGGGTGCCAACTGGGGCGATGAAGGCAAGGGTAAGATGACAGATATGCTTGCCCAGGATGCAGATGTAGTGGTTCGTTTCCAGGGCGGAGCAAATGCAGGACATACAATCGTAAATAAATATGGTAAGTTTGCGCTTCATACACTGCCTTCGGGAGTGTTTAACGAGAATGTAACCAGTATAATAGGTAACGGAGTGGCTCTTAATATTCCCATTCTGTTTAAGGAAATACAGGATATTACCTCTAAGGGAGTTCCCAGTCCCAAGCTTCTTATTTCCGACAGGGTTCAGATGGTAATGCCTTATCATATTGACTTTGATACTTATGAGGAAGCAAGACTGGCGGGAAAATCATTCGGTTCCACCAAGTCGGGAATCGCTCCCTTCTATTCGGATAAATATGCCAAGATAGGCTTTCAGGTAAGTGAGCTCTTCGAGGATGAAGAGGCACTTAAAGAGAAGATATCCAGAGTATGTACCATTAAGAATGTAATGCTTAAGAATCTTTACAATAAGCCTGAGATCAATGAAGAGGAATTATTTAATACACTTATGGAATATAAGAAGATGGTAGAGCCCTATGTATGCGATACCTCACTTTATCTGTGGAAGGCTATTAAGGAGGGTAAGAATATCCTGCTGGAGGGCCAGCTTGGTTCCCTTAAGGATCCGGACCACGGAATCTATCCCATGGTTACCTCGTCTTCAACTCTTGCAGCTTACGGAGCAATAGGCGCAGGTATACCGCCTTATGAGATCAAGCAGATAATAACCGTATGTAAGGCTTATTCTTCGGCAGT
>JAILKH010000101.1 GCA_024693925.1 Lachnospiraceae bacterium
TGACCGTTTGATAAAGGATGGTACAGATATTACCGAGCTTAAGAATCCGGTATCCCTCATCGGAAAGAGGAAACTTGTAAACCTTCGTAAGGGGTATTTATTCTATCTAAACCGCGTAGCGTGAGAATACGCAAAGAAGCCTCCCCACCTCCCTGATCACTCCCCGATGCCCTTAGGGGCATCGGGGGGATTTGTTTTTGGGGGAAGGGAGGAGGTGGACATGGTGGGTGGGACGCTGTATGAAGATCATAATGGATGAAGAAAAAGCCTTGATTTCAGTTAATAATTGGGGGTACTATGATTATATAAAGGTGTGAGACTGCATTGAAGATATGCGGGGGCGCACATCGCTTTTTTAGGGGCTTTTACATAGGAACGGTGAGAATTGTCAATTTTCAGAAGGTTTATGAACGATGGAAGAAAACAATTATCAAAAGTATGATTTAAGAGACTATCAAATAGAATCCTGTAAAGAACTACAGAAAAAGATAACCGGCGATATCCCGCTTTTATTAGTGATGCCAACAGGCACGGGAAAAACAAGAACGGCGATATCTTTTTGTTTGGAGTTGTTAGATGCAGGAATAGTTAAGAATATAATATGGGTAGCCCATAGACGGGAGCTAATTAATCAGGCTAAAGCAACTCTGAAATTATGCTGCTATTTAAAACATGGATATACTTCAGAGAATTATAAAGATGATAAAATGTCTGGAAATCTTAGGGACTTTGATGAAGAGAACTCCTTTGGTTTTTATATGAATATGACTTTTAAAAGGGAAGAAATATTTAGTCAGATACAGATAAACAATGAATCGCTTGTAGTATATGACGAAGCTCACCATTGTGTTTCGGATAACAAAACATATCGCCTTGATGATGTCAAAAGTAAGAAGGCGAAAATACTGGGCCTTACAGCAACACCTTTTCGGACAAATGGTGATATTCCTTTTGTATGGGAGTTTACCAGAAAAGATAATGAATATAAAAATGTGATAGACCGTGCAAATTTTTCCATTGTTGAAAAAATCACTATAAGCACTGCTATTTTTAAGAAATATCTTTGCAGATTTCAAATATTCACTATGGGAGATTTGTACGAGGATTTAAAAAAAGAATGGAAGGAGAATGCCGGCAATTGGCGTAATTACTACAACAGTAAGCTTGTACAAACTATTATTAGTATCATATCTGACGAAGTAGCTAAAAACAATGGTGATAGGATTCTTCATAGACCAGAAGGTGGTAAAATTCTTATTTTCTCCAAAGAACCTGAAAGCCTTTATAGAAGTCTCATAGAGATAGAGAAAGACGAAATTAGGAATAAGGGCATCGGGTTATTGATATCTGATCTTTATAAGTGTCGAACACCAGGAAACATCACGCGGGGGTGTGAAAGGAGTGAGATAATAGATTTATACTCCGACAAAGACGAGAATAAATGCTTGAGCGTCCTCATCAATAATGCAATTCTGACAGAAGGCTTTGATGAGCCAAAAGTGACCGATATCATATTGCTTTATGATACAAATTCAGCCATAAGAATGACCCAGATTTTAGGAAGAGGATTGAGACCATATGGAGATGAAAAAAGAGGATGCTATGTTTATAATTTTGCAGACGCTGATATTATAAACAAAATATATGACGGGAATGAGGATATTTCAAATCTCGAGGATTTGGATATCTTGGATGTATTATTGGGAGAACAGATTGCGTTGATTAAGGATGAGAAGGATAATATTTTTACTCTTGATAATGCTTCAGATGATAATAATGAAGTTATAGCTGTATATCCCAAAAATGTTATATATGACTATATACGTGCAGCAAGATTAGATAGTGAGTTTAAGCTGGCTGGATTTCTTATTGTAGACGAATTATTTCAGTGTTTTGTATCTCAGCAGGAACTTGAGTTTATAAAAAAAGGCAAGAAACCTCCAAGATATCATCAGAGATTTCACCAGAGATTTCGAGATATGCTGAAATCTATGTCTACACGTTGGGAAATAGTTAAAAACAAAGAGCGTTTTAATAACAGCTTCATTGAATATCTTACCAGTTATGGAAACTACAAATCTTTGGATGCTCCTGAGATAGATTGCATTAATGAAATAGATAAAAGCATAGAAGGACGTATGTCGAGAATACGTGAAAAAGTACTTAATGGTAAGAAAATTGTTCCTTCAATTAAAGAGGTGTTTTCTAAGGATGGAATAACACTTACTCCATCAGATATTAAATTTTATAGCTATCAGATATTCTTATCTGTCCTTGGCATTGGGGATAAGGAGGGTTAAAGAATGGGGAAATTCGTGGTTACTGGATTAAAAGGTTCGGGAAAATCAGCATTCATAAGAAGCTTTGCAAGCGATGAAGATGCCAGCATATTGAAGGTGATTTCACAAATGCAACCCTCAACCCGATTTATTACTAAATACGAGTTTGGGGAGGATACAGATTTTTTAATTACAATAACATTTAAATCCATAGAAGATGTAGCGAAGGATATTCTTGATAATATCCGACACAAAATTCGTGAAAAGAAGGAGAGCGGGAAGTCAAAAGACTGGGAAAACAACCCCAATTTATTAGATCTCGAGAAATGTATTCCATTTTCTTTTGATGATAAAGATAATCCAGATCCGGAAATTAGTATTATTGCCGACAAAGTATTTGGTAGGGGAAATAATACAGCAGATATAGGCTTTCTAGAGATCGAAAGATTGAAAAAATGGATTGGAAGTATATATGAGAAATTCTTGCAGAGGATCAAAGGTCTTAAATATAGAACGTTAATGCTCAATAAGGATAGTCCGCTTATATGGGATACCC
>JAILKH010000125.1 GCA_024693925.1 Lachnospiraceae bacterium
ATTGAAATATTTATGTAAACGTGATAATATTAATTTGTATAAATAATTATTTTTATGAACATTAAGGTGTTTGAGGGAACATCTAAGTTCATTTATGAACAATATTATTAATAAGGGGTGAAAAAATGATTAAGATTGCTATTGCCAACCAGAAGGGTGGTGTTGGCAAAACTACTACAGCGATAAATATCGCTGATGCCTTGGTACGCTGCGGTTACCGGGTCTTATTTGTTGACATGGATCCGCAGTGCAATTCTACTTCGTCTTATCAGGCGCAGATCGAAGATACATATACGATATACGATCTCATGAATGAAAAATGTAATACGAGAGACGCAATTCAGCAAGCGCAGCTGGGCGATATTATTGCAGGAGATCCGCATCTTCCTGAGGATGAGAGTAAATTCTTGTCCAAAATCGGTGGATTTGAAATCCTGCGGAATGCATTAAGTGAAGTGGAAAATGATTATGATTATGTAATCATGGATACACCGCCTAATCTTGGGATATTTATGGTCAATGCTCTGGTTGCTGCAACCGGTGTAATTATGCCGTTGAGAGCAGAAAAATATGCAATTGATGGATTGGCCAGGCTTATGGAGACAATAAAAGATGTACAGAAGCACGGAAATCCGGAACTTGTGATATACGGGGTGCTTATGACGGCCTATGATGTAAGAAACCTTCTTGACAAGGAAATATGGCAAATACTGCCGGAAACAGGCGTAAATTACGGCTTTCCGGTTTTCAAAACACCCGTTAGGATATGCCAGGCGGTAAAGGAAGCACAGGCGGAAAACGCTTCTTTGTATGATATGAGTCCTAACTGTAACGCTGCAATAGACTATGTAAATATTGTAAAGGAATTATTGGGGGAGGATTGAAATGGCTAAAGAAAGAAAGAGTGCAGTGTCATTATTTGCTGATATGGGAAAAAACAGAGATACAACGACTGAAACGGTCAGCGCTGAGAGCGGAGAAATGGCGAGCCAGCCCACCGGTCAATATGATAAAAATGTAGAAAATGCAGAAAATATGGGGCTTATTTTAGAAAACGAAGAAGATATGCGTGAAGAAAAGCCTACCATATTGACTAATGAAGACAATAATACAAAAGTAAAGAAAAATGAAAGCGAAATAATAACGGACGATATACAAAGTGAAGAAAGCTATGACGGATCAGATAAAACCGAAAGTCACACAACCGATTATTTGCCGGAGGAAGCACCCAGAAAAAGGGGCAGGAAGCCGTCGAAGGACACCCAGGAATTCCAGCATATTCATATAGCGCTGCCACTTGATGTATATGAGAAGCTTGAGATTGGTAAAAAAGCTTATTATAACAATAAAACCATATATATAAGAAATTTGATAATTAATGATTATGAGAAAAATAAGGAAATATATGAGAATTTACCTACAATCAGGTAAGCATTTGCGGGGATGGAAAAAGTAAAGTGAGCAATGGAGGACAAAAAATGATGGATAAAGATGAAAAAACCGAAAGCATGAAGGATTATGAAAGGGAACTTGAAGCTTCTTTTCGTACCATTTGTGAGGGTGATGTTATAAAAGGTACAGTTATAGATGTTACCGATGAGGAAGTGACATTGGATCTCCGGTATTACACTCAGGGTGTTATAAAGTCAGAAGATTTGAGTGAAGATCCTGATTTTTCAATTCTCGATGATATAAAAATAGGGGATGAAATAGAAGCGACTGTTATTAAAACGGATGATGGGAATGGGAATATACTTCTTTCAAAGAAAGAAGCGAATGCGATCCTTGCGTGGGATGTTCTCAAGCAATATATGTCCGAAAAACGTAATCTTGATGTAAAGGTAATACAAACGGTAAAAAGCGGAGCTATAGCCTATGTAGAGGGTATTAGAGGCTTTATTCCGGCATCGCAGCTGGATATATCATATGTAGAGGATACAGACAGCTTCGTTAATCGTAAACTCACTGTGAGGATTACAGAAGTTAATGAGGGTTCACAGAAGCTTATTCTATCAGCCAAAGAGGTTTTAAAGGAGAAATTACAGGAAGAACATGATCATAAAATAGCTATGCTTATACCCGGAAGCATTGTAGAAGGCGTAGTAGAAAGCCTTCAGACATTTGGCGCTTTCGTTGATATAGGAGACGGATTGAGTGGTCTTGTTCATATATCGCAGATAAGTGAGTATAGGATAAAGAAGCCATCAGAGGTTCTTAAAGTGGGAGATAAGGTAAGGGTAAAGATTTTAAACACAAATGATGGAAAAATTAGTTTGAGTATCAAGGCCGCAGCTGAAGAGATGCCGGTGACAGAAGATGAAAGCAAAGAAGCGCAGATGTATTCATCGGGTGAAAGTATAGGCACAGGTCTTGGCGAACTTCTAAAAAATCTTAAATTGAATTGACTGAATATAATATATTGGATTTTGAATGCAAATTTATTGAAATTGACCCGGTAATATTTGTTGGTAAGAATTCTATGCATAAGAACTGTTGACCGATTTGAGCTTTTTTGTTAATATGTTCGGCTAAAATCGAATTAATTTGTTCCGGATCTCCGACAATAAAAAAAATAGAATGCCAATTAAATAGACTCATCAGGACGATGAAATACAGAGATTTATTAATGCTGATCCTCCGCATTTCTGTAAGAACGAAGAAAGATCTGTTTATTATGGACTGCATTTAAGAAATATTTTGACTGTATTAGTATAAAATCAGATCTGATTGTGTTGTTGTGTGCAAAATATTTTGAGTCTATAATACTCTATACAATCTGAATGAGATTAATATTTGTATGTGTTAATCGATAAGAGTATATGGTCATTATTTGTATAGCAAATCAGGTTGTCCTGCTCATTTAGATTGAATTGATTGAAGACCTGTTTGCCGGTTTTATATATAAGATTTGAATAATAA
>JAILKH010000133.1 GCA_024693925.1 Lachnospiraceae bacterium
TATATAGGGAAGATCAAAATTTCTGGCAAGTTTAAAGCCCAGGGCAGTGGCAATGCCCGTAGCCATATCTGTATATCCCGAGAAATCACAATACAATTGTACTGTATAGCAGATAGTTCCAAGCAGCAGCGAAAAACCCGAATATTCCATCGGATTTGAATATATTGCATTGGAGCACACCGCAAGCCGGTCCGCTATCAGTACCTTCTTAAGGGCTCCGGTAACAAAAATCTGAATTCCGTAATATACATCTTTTTTGTTAATCGGGTTTATCTCCTTAAACTGGCCCATAATATCTCTTGCTTTTGTTATGGGGCCGGATACTATATGCGGAAAAAAAGAAATATATAAAGCTACTACCGTAAAATCATGCTCACAGGAAAGCTTACCCCTGTATACATCGACAATATAACTGATTATCATTAGTGAAAAAAAGGATATTCCCAAAGGCTGAAAGAAATTTTTGCACAAAATCAGTACTGCAACCACTACTGCAGCAAAGACAAGTACATATGCTTTACCGCTCTCTCCCTGTTTCTTCTCCCTCTCCAACTTTAGAGCAACAAAATAACAGGCAGCCGTTTCTGCCGCCAGCAGTAAAAGACACCTTAGATCTCCAAGACTGTAGAATACAAAATTACCTGTAAGTAACAGGATATTACGCTTCTTAATATCTGTTACCCTGATAAGGATAATAAACAGTATTATAAAAAATATTGCAAATTTTACGGACAAAAAACTCATTCTCTATATACCTCTGAATACACTTGCCTGTTATACATCAAACCCGATCGTTCCATCGGCAAGATCCTGCTTTATCTTCATAATATCATCACTTGTTTTCTTATCCCAGGGCACATCATAAACAGGAGAATTCTTCATTCTCTCACGATTGTTCTCAACATACTTATCATATGTACATACCACCTTTGCGGGATTACCTACTGCCACGGAATCCGACGGAATATCCCCCTTCACAACACTCCCGGCTCCGATCACTACCCTGTCTCCTATTGTGGTTCCCGGAAGTATTATGGAACCATGGCCTATAAAAACATCATTTCCTATTTTAACTCTTGCGATCTTAGAATATCCCAGAGCATTTTTTGAGCTGGCATCATGAGTAAGTATGGTAACATGAGCAAATTTGGCATTATCTCCTATTTCTATAAGATACCCATGTCCATAATCCAGCTGACAGTTATAAAGGCCGGGATTTTTCCCAATCTTTACACCTCGTTTTCTGTAATCCTCTATATCCTCGGGGCCTATATTAAAACATTTCTTCAATACTATCTTTACTGCTGATTTTAATCCCATTTATTATCCCCTTTCCTTTATCCGATCAACAACTAAGACTATTTGATATGTCTTAAGGCTGTGCTACTATTTCACCCTTTAGATCTGCGGTTTTCCAGCCCTTTTGCTTAGGGATCAAAGCCTCCGAAAGGACCACGGGCCTTATGACCGTCTTCTCCGGATTCTTATTAAGTACCGCACCCCAGAGGCTGAAAGAACTGTTACATATTATATTATGCTTACAGGCACTCATAAGCTGCATATCAAAATGACTGTCCTCTCCCTTATTCCAATCTATTATTTTATATCTGTAAGGAATATCCTTATATTCCTCTCTTACATAAGAAGGATCATCCGAGAAAAAATAAAATACCGGATCCTCCAGCTGCCTGCTTATATACTCAATTACCTTTAAATAATACTCTTTTGTAAGGATATCAAGCGCTCCTCCTACATAATCTCCCCTTCTTATATGGACACTTACCGATTGGGAGCCGGCAATATCATCATATATTTCAAGATTTTGATCCTTAAGCGGCATAACATATTCAAAATCCCTGATGGCCGGTTCATAAATCCAATTCCAGGAATTATCGATCCAGCAATTATATTTATGTATATCCTCCCTACGCTCATCATAGAATTCCGGCCACTGAGACTGGTGCAGACGAACTGTCCTGCTGCCTCTCAAACGATATCCCAAATAATTGTGATACTTCTTCTTTATAACATCTGCCGGCCCTGAGTTTTTCCTCTGATATTCCCCGCCGCAGCTTAATATTTCCTTTGTGGTTGCAATATTATCAAGCTCGATCCCAAATACCTTCTTAAGTTCATATCCGTTATGAGGAACATACTTTTTATAGATCCATCTGTCCATATCTGTTTTTATGACACACTCAGGCAGTTCATCCGTAAGCTGTTTCATAAAGCAGTATTCCAGCATCTGGTTCCCCAGACCCGCATCAATCTTAACTATTATCATAACGTATCCCTTGTTTACCAATAACATCCGTCATCAAGATTCTTATCATCTTTTGGTCTTAGCTTTTCATCCGGTCTTATCCAATGATCATTATAATATCTGTTTATGTTAGGATTATTATCCCAGCGCTGTCCCTTGATACCAAAGAGAAGCTGGGTAGCACCTCCCATATGTACGGCCTTTCTTCCGGCCTCTTTTATCTTAGCCGCAAGTGCAAATCCGAAATACCCGCAGCCAAGGATAGCTACGTCAAAATCATGCGCCATTATACTCTTATAAAGATGATCAAAGGCCTCAAACCAGTCAGCGAAACGTTCATCTCTTTTTCCGGCATAATACCAGACAGCATCTTCTGTCTCAAGATGAAAATCCGGAAGAATATCCTTATTCTCCCAAATATATTCTTTTCTTTCATACTGCTGTTTTATTGCCTCCGAAAAAGGAGACACAACCAGTACCCTCTTCCCCTTTAAAGCTGCCGTCCAGGGCTTTTCATATCTGAAGGACTCCACATTCTCCGCCCTTGTAAGATAAAGAGAATCCTGTGTATCCATTAACTCAAGAAGCGTATCCCCCAAATGAAGATTTCTCCAGATTCCTATCATATCCGCCTGACGGAATGCCCTTTCCATAAGTTTGGTATAATTCAGCGCTCCCCTGTAATTACTCTCACCCTTCTTACAGAAAATATCCAGCCACTTTATTGAAGCTGTCGTCGGGATCCCAAACAGGCTTTGGGTAATGGAACGCCTCATAATATCCATTTCCGTATAACTGTATCTGCAATAAGCAAACGGCTCGGAGCTTTCAATATGCTTAAGTAATTCTTCATTTCCCTTAGCCGCATCATATATAACATGATTTCCGTAAGCATTTTCATTATAAAAATACTTACCTGTTATAACATGAAGTGCGCCTATAATAAACCATTTAATTTCTCCGAATGCCCATATAAGCCTTTTCATCCCATCATCCTTTCAGCTCTTTAAACTTATCCCTTATCCTTATGTAGGGACTTAAATAATGTCTTCTGTAGAAATCTTTAATAAGCTGCCGGTTTACACTAAGATCCTTTACCGTCCACTGCCTTATTTCTTCGTCGATCTTTACTTCTCTTCTTGAATCGTTTTCAATATCCTTACAATTTGTACCGCTTCCGTCAAGACCGTAATTCCCTACCAGCGTACGAAGAGGTGCAACCGAAAACTTTCCAAGCTTTGACTGACTGTAACACCATCTTACGGCCCAGGAATCTATCTTCCCCTTCATCTGCGCTTTTAACATACTCGGAAGATCATTTCCTCCTCTGCGGAATCTAAGATTTGCAACAGGATCAAAGCGAAATCTTCCGTAATCCTTAACCTCCCAGTCAATAAGTTCCCATCTGTCCTTCCATGTTCCCCATCCCCATGAGGATGCCCTATAACTAAGAAAAACATCCTTCATATATCCCTTGGGACATTTGGGATTATGGGAATAACCGTCTATTGACCATATCCTTTTATCGCCTGCGTAGAATTCAAGACATTGGTTCATATACCTTAAATAATTCTTTGAAACAATAAGATCATCCTCAAGAACAATAATTCTTCCGTATTTATCCAGTAACTCTGTAACTCCGGCTATAATAGAACCCGCTAATCCTTTGTTAACTTTTGCTTTTACTATATTAACTTCCCCAAACCAATCCTTAGTCTTAACAAGATCAATATATTCCCTTACTTCCTTAACCCCGTATAATGCCTGTTCATTCTTTGGTGCATCGGAGAAAATATATATTCTGCTTTCCTTAGCCTCCGGATTTAACCTTAACGACTCAAACATTGCTTTGGTTTTATCGGATCTGCTGTACACAAAAACAGCAACCGGTGCATATTCTTTTACAGTATTCATCATTTTCCTGTCCGTTATCATTGTTCAATATCGCTTCTGAATCTGTTTAATTCCTTACAATGAACATGGAGATTAAATATCCTGTATTTCTTATCTTTATACAAAAGAAAAGGGACATTTTTCCCCTCATTCTTTTCCCAGTCTATAAAAAGTCCGGAAATATCTATGTAGCTGGCTATGTTCTCATAACCTGCATTGTCGGCAACTCCTTTGGGTTTTCTGTCCGTACCTCCAAGATACTGTCCTATGGGTGCCGGATCAAACAATCCCCTGAAATCATCTATGTAACTGCTGTATTCCGAAATATATTCCTTTGGTGCGGTTTCTCCCTTTTTATTTCTAAGGACATTATCTTTCACATACTCCTCATTGATTATAGGCAAAGGCAACAACCCTTTTTCCCTTAAATATCCCGCCAGCATAATCATATCGTTTGTCCCTTTATCAAGGATATGTTCATTTATATAATCAAGAAATCTTTCCAGCGAAGAGTTATCGGGAATATACATTACCGCCGCCATACAATATCTCTCTGTCATCCTGGGAACCGTTATATCCGTGTAATGCTCCTTTATCTTTTCAAGAAGCTTATATGCATCCTCATAAAGCATAATATCATTTTCCATATGTATAACATTTTTAAGCTTCAAACAGCTTACCGCTTCATTGATTATAAAAAATCTCTCTGACGCATGCTGGAAAAAATTATCGAATTTAGAGGCAAAAGAACTGAGCTTTCCGTAAAACCTTAAATGCTCCTTACATACCGGCAGATCCTCCAGCCTGACTACATATGCATTATCGGCTATCCGCCCCGGAACCTCTTTATCTTTGCCGCATATAAAATAAATCGGTATATCACTAAACAGCCTTATCTGCTCAATACAATCGGCAGCATATGCAGGTATGGGTCTTATTCCCGAATGAGTAAGTACAATGCATCCGTCAACACCTTTGGGCGCCTTTATAGCTCCCGGAGTTTTTCGTTTAAATCTCTCGGTTATAAACCGCTTAAGATTCCTTAACCGATTTATTTCCCTTCCGACAGTAAGCCTTATACTGAAATCAGTGACTTTGGACCATCTGTCGGACAGCACTTCTGTTTTATGATCCAGCTTATCCTCCAGGGAAACAGATATAACCGCCTGCACAAAGGATTTATTATTAAATCTTATTAAAGCTTCGGAAGGCCGGTCCTGCTTCCTTAATTTAATACAATCATAACTCTTTGAAACCCATTTTTTTACGTTTTCATCGGGATGATCCCCTAAAAGTCTCCTTCCTCTTTCAAGAACCCGCAAAGAGGAATACCCGTAATCCTCCATATTGTAAAAACCTGCGTAAGCTCCGTATAATCCGCAAATATCCGCGGAACAGTTAATGATATCCGATTTATCCATGGTCAGGATGATCTTTTCAAAGGCACCTTCTCCCGCAAGCTTTCCGTTATTCTCGATACGGGTGATCATCTCGAGAAAAATGTCCTTCTTAAAGTACATTATTTCATCGCGGTATATTTTCCCGTCCCTTCCCTTTTCAAATAATCGTGAAAAAATATCCTCCGGCCGGTTCAGGGTTCCCGTTTCTTTATAAAACAAAACCGGACGTCCTGATGCCTCCCTGCAGGACAGCGGCAGGATCGGTATCAGCTCCGGTTTCATTATGATAAATTCTTCCTCACCGATATTCTTTGCAAGTTTAAGCTTTACATACTGCTCGACATAATATCCGATAACACTTTTTGAAACAGTTTCCCCTGTCGCTTTATTTATAACGGTTCTTATCCTGTCAGATTCTTCATCATCGCAAACATCGGAAATATTTACAAACTTAAGTATATCGGAATATTTTTTCTCATACTCCTTTTTTATATCCTCTGTCATTTCCGCAGTATATGTATATATACTTATATCTTCCGCCGGGATATTGGTTATAATATCCTCCATATTATTTTTAAGCCGGACCGACTGAGTATTATCGGCAAATATTATTAATTTCATTTAGTATCCTTTATTATTAAAATATATATCTACCCGGCCTTTGTCACCGGTACAAGCTCTCCGTCAACAAAATGTACTTCCTTTAAGCCTCCGTCCTTAACCTCGTAAATATTATGACATTTACTTATGGTGGACAGTCTGTGCGCTACGATTATAAGGGTCTTACTTGACTTTAATATATCAATGGCATCCATAACAGCCTTCTCCGTATCATTATCAAGGGCTGATGTTGCCTCATCCAGTATAAGTATCTCGGGATTAAGATATAAGGCTCTGGCTATTGCTATCCTCTGCCTCTGGCCTCCCGAAATCTTGGCTCCGCTCTCACCTATATTGGTATTGATACCCTCCGGCAGGGAATCGATAAATTCCGTAAGCTGAGCCTGTCCGACAACCTCTGTGATAAGGTCATCATCTATTTCATTTTCGGCACATCCGAAGGCTATATTATTACGAATCGTATCATCCAACATAAAAATACTCTGAGATACATAACCTATCAGATTTCCCCAGGATTTTTCCCCCAGATCGATTTTTTTTCCATCAACACAAACCTCTCCGGAATTAATTTTCTTAAGTCCCAGGATAACATCGGCAAGTGTTGTCTTTCCCGCTCCCGAAGGACCGACGAAAGCAACCGCATCTCCTTTATTGATTTTTAAAGATATATTATCAAGGATCTTTGGCAGATCCTTTCCGTATGCAAAATCAATATTTTTAAGCTCGATCTTTTCATTAAAACCGGAAATAATTTCTCCTTTTGTCAAAAATCCATTTGATATATCTGCATTATTTTCCAGCGTTTCCTTAATATTTGACATTGAAGCATTTACTGAATCATATGTAAACATAAGAGAATTAATGCCTCCTGACAGCTGAGACACAAACGGGAGCATTTTAAAGCATGCGATTGCAAACATACTCAGATTTGCAATAAACACTTCATTAACCATGCCAAAAAAGGACAGAAATCCCACAGAAATAATAAGTCCTCCGATGAATACAGTTTCTATTATTCTTTCAGGACAGGGGTTTAAAGTATAATATCCTACATCTATGGAACAACGTTTATCCACAATTTTACCGTGTAGTGATACAAAATAATCATCTTTTCCAAGAATCTTTACTTCTTTGATTCCCGTTACTATCTGCGTAATGCTTTTAAGCATATCACCTTCTGCATTTCTCTTTGTTATACCCAATTGCCTCATCTTCTTTTTAAGAACTCCCGTTATCAATCCCATAGAAAGTAAACCAAGTCCTACCACAATAAATGTAAGTAATGCATTCTGACTTAACTGCCATAAACATATAAGAATAATATTTATAATCCTTATTCCTATATTAAAATAATTCTGTAATGTATTCGAATATGCGTCTATATCACTTGTTAATCCCCGAATCACTACCGAACTGTTTTCATTAACAAAAAAAGAATAATCTCTTTTCATATATGCCCGTAAAGATTTTTCTGTTATTGTATATCTTATATCCGCAACCAGCTTGGCCTGCATATATGTGGAAAAAGTAAGATATATATTCTTTACCAGATACAATAGTGTTACACCTATGGAAAGACCCAATATAATTTCTTTCTTATTGGTAAAACCAAAAAAATCAAAAAATATCGTATACATCGGATTATCTATGACAGTACCCGGTGCCACGATCATCTCTACCACTGGAAGAACTGCAGATACACCAAGAAGTTCAAGAAATCCCCCAAAAACAATAAGCACAAAAACCAGAATGCATCTCCGTTTTTGCTTACTGTCCAGAACCCCTATCATGTCACTAAATAGCTTTATAAATAATTTCACTTTATTCAACATATCAAACCTCTTATGAAGTATATATTACAAATATACTTTACTGATTTTTCTCCATATAAAATCATAAAGCTTATTTAACGGTCTAAGTACAAACTGGTGAAACAAATCACCAAACAGCCATAATACAACTGTCATTACAATGTACAGAATAATACACCCGGCTGCTTGATTTACCCAAAAAAACGAAAATTTCAATGTAATTTTATATATGATTCTCATTACTGAACAAAAAATAAAGAAATGTATAAGATAACATGAATAACTGTCAGCAGATAATCTATTAATAATATAATAAATTCGTTTATTTCTTATATTTGTTTTTCCTTCTTGATAATCATTCATACTAATACAAAAAAACAAAACAAGAATTACTGATATTATAAATACTGAAGGGCCATAAATAATAGGAGAATCATAATTAATATCAAAAACGGCCGCAAGTATCGAAAGCATCGCAAAAAGCATCATATAGCATATCTTATTATTTTTAAATATCCTGCTTACAGTATTCTTATATCTTCCGGTACACAATTCTCCTGCCAGCATTCCAAAAAAAATCATATACATATATTCAGAATTTACCAAAGTATATAATAAAACAATCAAGTAAGTAATATATTTAATCCTATTATCTCTCCTGAATATATAAACAAATGTATAGCCTGCCAAATATCCGATAAATATATAATGTTGAAACCACAAAGGATATGCATAGTGAATATGTTTATCTCCGGGTAAACCTATAATAAGCTTTACTACATCTTTAATAATATCAACTACACTGAACATATCAGACATATTTACAAACTTAAGTATAAAAGTAACTCCTGCTGTAAAAAAAATAACGATCAATGTCGGTACCAATATATTCAGACATCTGTAAATACACGTACGAACTATATCCTCTTCCGAATTATACCGCCTATAAGTAATAAAAAAACCGGCCATAACAAAGAATACAACAGTTGCCTCTCCGTTCCAAAATAAGCCAAAAATACTCTTTGCCCATGCAGATTCACGAAAAGTTGCGATTGCTTCTTTTGATTCTTCAAGTTCCATGGCACAGTAGTGCATTGAATAAACACTAATACAAGCTATTATTCGCAATATATCAAGTCCCGGTATTTTTCTTTTCGAATCCATCTCTTCCCTAATAATGCATTATTAACATAACTAATATATTTTGGTTTCCGTAAAGTTTATCATATATCCTTACTTTTATCAATCCGAATTATTCGCACTTTATTTGACATAAAAACAAAATCTTCATATAATGTTTATGCCCAAAATCGGGAAACTTGACACGATCGGAGATTAAATATGAAAAATCCTATCAATACTGCTGTAGCTATTGTAGTGTTTAACAGAATAGATTGCGCTGTAAAAATCCTTGAATCCATAAAAAAAGTCATGCCACCCAGATTGTATATAATATCTGATGGTGCAAGGGAAAGCGTTCCCAACGAAAAAGAAAAGGTCCTTGAAGTAAGAAAGTATCTGGAAAATAATATCACTTGGAACTGCACGATCATCAAAATATATGCTGACTCAAATCTTGGTTGTACTAAACGTTCTGTAACAGGATATGACGAAGTATTTAAAATTGAAGAATCCGCCATTCTATTGGAAGATGACATTATTCCCGTAGATGGATTTTATTATTTTTGTGAAAAAATGCTGGAACACTATAAAGATAATGACCGCATAATGATGATAACAGGAGAAAACCGTATACCTTCATACGAAAATAACTATGACTATTTCTACTCAGCTTTTCCAATGAAACAAGCCTGGGCCACCTGGAAAAACGCTTGGAACCATTGGCATAAAGCAGCAATGGGTGACTTTGACTTAAAAACTGCAAATAACTGGTTAAAAGAATGCGTTAATAATAAAGGAGTTCAATATTATTATGGTTCTAAACTAATACGATGCAAAATGCAATTATATGATGTCTGGGATGGCGTTTGGGATTGTGCTATGCTTGCAAATAAAGGAATTGGCATTGTCTCAAAATATCACATGGTGAACAATATCGGTATCGGCAGAGCAGATGCTACTTATATGAAAAATGATGCTGAATTAGCCCACCTGCCCGTAGGCGATTATGAACATGAGATAACATTCAGAACCGATAATATTGTTTGTGACAAAAGTTATGATCTTGAACAAAGCACACATATGCTTACCGACAAATACACATATTTCTTAAGAAGTAAAACAGCTTACTTTTTTTACTGTCATTTTCCACGTCTGTATAAATTTTTAAGTCGTTTATTTAATTAATATATCTTTATCGGTTTTATGTACCATCTTCAAAATATATTTTATAAAAAGTGAAAAAGAAAAACTTAAAATACAGGTAAACAAAAAGAGGTTCAGATCATACCATTTTGTAATATGATCAGAAAAGAATCTCTTAAATATCATATTAAACATATCATGCATAAGATATGTAAGGAATACCGCATCCCCTAAAATATAAAAAGTTTTCTTAACCCGGTCGTTTCCGATGACCGTAAGATATCTTGCGGCAACAAACAGGCCCGACACAAATCCGCTTTCCCATACGTACATAAATGTTCCTCCGGGAAAACAAAAATATATAACCGCAGACAGAACGCCTGCAATATATACTATCCTTCTCTGTAAATCCGTAAAATCATATTTTATAATATAATATCCCAAAATATAATAGAATAAAAACCGCAATCCCGACAATCCGATGCTGTCCGTTACGCTCTTTGTCCATTCCAACACCTTAATATTCTGAAATGAAGGTATAAGTATTGAAAAAACAAAAGCAACCGCCATCAGGTACAATCCATATTTCTCTTCACATTCCAGCATTGCCTTAATACAAGGCGACACTATATAAAGCCCTATCAGCATATAGCAATACCATAAGTGAAAATGGCCCTCAACAATACTTGTGATCATAAGCTTTATCCTGACCGGTTCCCCGTCCATAACAGGAAAGATAACATGTGAGGTTACGGCATAAATAAAAGACCAAATAAGAAAAGCCGTAAATATCCTTAATATATTCTTTGAATAAAGCTTTTTAATATCCAGCTCTTTTCTTCCAAGCATCATTGCACCACTGATAAGCGTGAACATAAGCACACTCCAATAGCAGCGATCCACAAATTCAAGATGTGCATGTGCCACCATAACGGCAATACACGATACTATTCTTAAAAAATCTATATAATATAAATGTTCTCTTTTACGCGACATTTTATCATTCTCATAAGCAATTAGTTTTTACTTCCGTAGAGTTTATCATATATCAATATTTTTATCAATCTGATACTTACGGGACAATTGACATCTTCCGCTTAACTTAATATAATCGCAATAGTTAAACAAAACTATGATCAAGGTCTTAACATGAATATAAAAACACTTAGTCCATTAAGAAAAAAAATATATGACGCAAAGCTGCGTTTCCGTTTTATTAATGAGTATCTTAACATAATATCACGTTCGGGCAGCCGGCTTCCTCAAAAAAGACTGAAAAAATTTCTCACTTATGCAAAGGAGCATTGCAGATATTACAGAGCTCTTAACTGTGATCCCGCTGACCTTTCCTCCTTTCCTCTTCTTACAAAAGAGATTGTAAGCAAGAACTACAAAGATATCACTTCCGATGAAGCCAAAAACATTATCTATCGTGAATCCTATACTGGCGGATCTACCGGCGAACCCTTCCATTTCATGAACCAAATGGACTTGGATCCCATTTATCAGGTAGTCCTTTGGCAAAGAATGGGCTACAGACCCGGAGATACAATACTATCCATGGATGGCACCAAGCTGTCCGAAGAATCACTTGTTCAAAATATATATTGGGGAAAAAAGGCCAAAAGGAATCTGCCTTACGGCGGTTACTTTATGTCCTCACTATATCTTAATGAAGATAATATTTCATTATATGTTGATCATATTATGAAGCTTAAACCTGATTTTATAAGAGCATATCCCATGTTCATATATACTGTAGCCAAATATATGAAAGATAATAATATTAAGCCCCTGCACAAAACAAAGGGAATACAGCTCACAAGCGAAAGCAGCTTCACCTATCAGCATGATTTAATAGAAGAAGTCTTTGATACCACCGTATATATGCAATACGGACACACCGAGTGCTGTGCCTTTGCATATACAAAGGATTCAAGTCGGATATATCGTACGGAACCGTTGTATGGCTTTATGGAGATCCTTAACGAAGAAGGAATTTTCGTAAAACCCGGAGAAACCGGAGAAATTGTTGTGACCTCTTTCTTTAATAAGGTAATGCCCTTAATCAGATATAAAACCGGCGATATGGCAGAATTTAGCGGTTATGACGGCAATTCCTTAATTCTTAAGAAAATAGAGGGAAGAACCCAGGATTATGTTATTGACAATAACGGTCATAAAGTCATGATCACAGCTCTTATTATGGCTCAGCACCTTGCAGCCCTTGGCCATATAAGAAAATGGCAGATAGAACAGACAGTTAAAGGCGCCGTTACCATGCGTATCATAAAAGGTAACGATTACACTGAAGCCAGTGAAAAAGAAATTTCCACATTATTTATAAATAATGCAGGTATAACAACCCAATTTGAATATGTAGATTCTCTTTCTCTTACTTCAAGAGGAAAATCGAAACTTATTATACAGCACCTGTAAATAAATAACACTGCCCGGTAAATTATCCAATTACATCCATAAAATCAATCATTCAATATTTAAGGACTCATTTCGCATTGCTTTTCTTAAGCATCCTGTCATGAACAAGATAAAATATCCTAAGAAACAAAAATTTAGGCAAAAGCTTATACATAAGCTTTTCAATCTTAAATATACCGCCCTTACCCGACGGCTTCTTTACATAATCCTTCCAGGGAGATATGGCCATATATTTATCAAAATATGGTGTACATGGATGAACATTATCGGCATGCCAGGGAGACTCTCCCACATATCGCAAAAAATGAAGTATTCCCGGTGCCTTTACTGCCTCCTCAATTTCCTTTCCTGAATAATAAGGCTCCTTATGCTTATATACTTTGCTATACTGTCCATAGTGATAATCCAAATGAATAGGCTGCAGATTATAACCCACCGGTAAAGTAACTATTTCATTATGCAGCTCAACGTTTAAAACATCCTGATCTACCGTGCCGTACGTTCTTATATCTCTTATATGCTCATATATCCGTTTGGAGCATTTATGTTCCTTCCATTCCTTAAGATCTATAAGTATCACACCCGAATTATAATATCGCTCATTATCATTTATCCCCACAGCGGTCTTGGCCGATGTAACAAGAGAATCCTGAACCATTCCTATGGGCTTACCCTTCATATCAATATCCAGCAGTCCGGTAATATTCCCTTCAACCACCGTATCACAATCAATATAAATAATACGTTCATCCAATTCGGGGATCAGTCTGTCCGCAAACAGTTTAAAATAAGAATGTGTATTCTTTCTGAATTCGGTATATTCAAAGGCTTTGACTATATCTTCATCTTCAAGTATTCGTTCTCCTGTGAGAAACCGGATACTCCTTTTGTAATGATCGCTCAGGGCAATAAGCTTTTCCTTATTTGCCGTATCTATACCATCATCTATAACATAAACCTCTATAGTGTCCGCTTCTTTATTATTCTCAAAGAGAGAACATACTGAAACCCCCATGTAAGGAGCGTAATTATTGTCGGATTGATACAATATATTCATAATTCCCGCCTGTTATTTAATCACCGATTAATACTTACTTCTTCTTCAAAAAAACTATTTCATATATCCTGTGGAGTATCTTAGCACTTGTCTTACCGTTTCTGACTGCCTTGATCATACGGTATATCGGAAATCCCAGTGGATAATATTCCTTTAATATCTTATCCAATTCAACTAAATGCTCCTTATAATTAAGAGCCGTAAAGGAATTCTCACTGAAGGAAAACCTGCATATGATCCTGTCCATGGCTTTAAACTTCTTTTTCAGACTGCATTGATGAGTTATCCAGTCCCTGTAACAACTGATCCTGTATTTATCAATGGCAAAAGGTATCTGTTCATAATGTATCCTTTTGGCAAAAAGTCCCTGGTGGTTTATACAATCCCCCATAAGCTGATATAAACCCGTAGAACAATACCATGGATATTTTCTCACCATTTCGGATCCATCATCATATCTGTATAAAACATTTCCGTATATAAAATCCATCCGGGGATTTTCCTTTATGACTTCACTGACATCCCTTAAAACATCCTCATCTGCCAGACAATCCCCCGCATTCATATAATTTATATATGCCCCAACAGATCTCTTAATACCTTTATTCATAGCATCATACAGACCCTTGTCTTTTTCCGAAGTGTATTTGATCCTTGGGTCCTTAATATATTTTTCTATTATCTTACAGGTTCCGTCCGTCGATCCGCCGTCAACAATTATATATTCAAAATCCTTATAGCTTTGGTTCAATACGGATCTTATGGTATCTTCAATAACATCCTCTGCCTGATAACATACGGTTATAACAGCAAATAAAGGTCTCGCACTCATTTATATTTACTCTTTCTTTATAAACCGGAACTTCAAACCCTCAGGATATAAGACCATTAAGATTTATCCATTCCCCCACAATAGCATCATACTTCTCGGGCTTAAAGCGCATAAAACCACCATTGGGAACCACAGTATACTCGGAAAAATATATATGACCTTTATGCTCATACATATCTATCCTTATAAACCTATGCCCCTTGGAAAGCACCTTTACCGCTTCAGTCATTTTGTCAAAACCCTCTGGTTTTTGCGGCAATTCATCAAAATGTCTGTAATCATCTCTCTGAAAAGGTGCAAATTCCCAATCCATTGTCAGAAAACTGATCCTTGCCGTGCTGTGATCATCCAAACCTGCGGATACATAAATAAATTTCGGAACTCCGTCGAAACAATAGAACTTATAATCTATCATCCCAAGTTCTCCGCCCTCAAGATATTTTTCCGCAATTATCTTAGGAACCACATTTTTATATACACGTTCTCTGCTATGCCAGTAATAATTATAATTTAAACAGGTCTCTATCTTTTTCCGGGCTTTAGCCATATCCATTTTGGACTTATCAGGGACTATATACAGACCACCTGAATCATGATTGCATTTTAATACAAAGCTTTGCGGAAGCTTATCAAAATCAATATCATCAAACTTATCCCATACCCCGTAATTCGGAACAATATACTCTTCCCCGATAAGATCGGCTACATACTTTTTTACCTTATATTTATCAACAAGAATATTATATATGGGATCATTATTATACAGCTTCATCCACTGAAGCTTCTCATTAAATGTTTTAGGATTCTTAAGATCAAGGGGATATCCCATTATATATCTGAATTTAAGTTTTGAAAAAGCTTCATCAGGTAACCATTTTAAATATTTAGCGTAATCCATTTCTAACCTCTTATTTCATTGTTCAGTTAATATCCTTATATAATTCCTTCATTTTAAAACTGAAAATATACAAACGGCTGGGTATACACATCCTCTCCGTATTGTCCGAATATTATAATGAAGAAAAAAAGGAAAATAATTACAGCTGCCCTTATGGGATAAACCGTTTCCATAAGCAACATATCTATTGTTTTCCCTTTGATCTTCTTTAATAAATCAACAACAAAAAGGACTGTTCCCGCTGCCACGATGATCATAATATCTCTCTGAGATGCTACTGCCGTAAATCCCTTTTCATTTATAAACTGTCTAATATCCGGTTTCATAAAAATATTTATTATAATATCGATCGCCTGTTTAAAGGAGCCCGCTCTGAAAAATATCCAGGCAAAAGTAACCACAATAAAATTAACAATAATCTCTATCGCAGTAAAAATAAAGCCTTGTTTAACATTAAATTTTTTAATGAATTGCTCTCTAACATGCATAAATGCACGGCTTATTATCTGCAAAACACCATGAATTCCTCCCCATACAACATATTTTGCCGCTGCTCCGTGCCAAAGACCGCTTATAAGGAAAGTAACCATCAAATTAAAATATGTCCTTCCTTTAGAACATCTACTGCCTCCCAGGGGAAAATAAAGATAATCTCTAAGCCATGAGCTTAATGATATATGCCACTTTGTCCAAAATTCTCGTATATTTCCGGAAAAATACGGAGTATCAAAGTTCTCCATAAGCTTAATCCCCATAACCTTAGCCGCACCTATTGCAATCATCGAATATCCGGCAAAATCACAATATATCTGTATCGTAAAACCCACTGCCGCTAGGATGAGCATTGAAGATCCGTACTTTTCATATTCATCAAAAACGGGATCTGTTATCATACTAATGCGGTCAGCTATAACCACCTTCATAAAGAATCCCCAGAGCATGAGGATAAGTCCCCTTATTATACCCTCATAATTGCCGAGTTTTTTTATGGAAATATCCCTTATCTGAGAAAGCAGGTTTCCGGATCTTTCAATAGGGCCGGCTACCAGCTGTGGGAAAAAAGATACAAACAATGCATAATTTATTATATTCTTTTCCGCTTTCACATTACCCCTGTATACATCTATCGTATAACTCAAGGCCTGAAAAATAAAAAAAGATATTCCCACCGGAAGCACTATATTCAAAGCCCAGTCAATATTCATGGGACTTCCGTTAAACACCGAGGTAATGACTCTGTTTACGGATGTCATAAAAAACCCCATATATTTAAAATATATGAGCATGGAAAGATTAATAACAACACTTAATGCAACAACAGCTTTTCTCTTTATCTGTGTTGTCTTTTCCTTATTATTATCCAAATATGATAAACCTATTCCTGACGCATATGTGACCAAAGTTGTTGATAGAAGGAGCACTATATACTTAGGATTCCAGGCCATATAAAAATAATAACTGCACATAAGCAGCCATATCTTACGTACCTTTTTCGGAAGCAGATAATAAATTATAACCGCGCACGGAAAAAAAATCAGAAATTTTCCGGAATTAAAAGACACAACTACACCTCATTATTACCAAACTCAACTAATTATGATTATCTATATATTCCTGCCTGAGCCTCTCTGTCCAGGCGATATTATCGGGCAATATCGTTTCAGTCCATTCTTTATATTCGGATCTCCACTTATCATATCCAGCATCATTTCGTCGATCGGGCAAATCATATTCTTTCATTATATAACTACCCAGATACTGAGTATTCTTGAGTGCCCCCGTAATTGTATAATGATTATAATCCATGGAATAGTCTTGCGCCCCGTTCATTCCTATTTCTTCAATATGTTCATGAAGATCCAAAAAATCATATCCCTTTTCTTTAAGATAATCCTTTATAAACAAAGCCTTACCTGCAGCTTTAATGCGGGCTTCCTCTGTTTTGTCGATCCTCCAATAGGGCCCGACTATAAATAAAACCCGTGCTTTTTGCTCCTGTATACAGATAAGTAAACTATCAAGTATCTCCATTTCTTCCAAGGATAGGGAAACCGGCTGTATTTCATAATCTTCGGCACTGTATTTTTCATCAAACATCACATCCACCTGAAGATTGGAATATCCTTTATATGCCGAAGCCTTATCATAATTCCAGTATTCAGGCTCCGGATTGGGATTAGAATGATAATAGAGAAGGTCCAGATAGTAATTTATCCTCTTCTTCCTGTCAAGGACCACCTCATTTATCAGATCAAGCCTGTTTAGTGATAATCTGAACCCATCAGTATTATATCTTAATATCTGGTTATCCTGAGGAGTTCCCGCCTGGGCATCGGTAACAACATATCCGTTCATAAAAGAAGCTATATCTATGATATAGAGCTTGGGCGACTGGGTTTTCTCAATCTCCTTCATTGCATATCTCATGGTATTACCAAGCATAACATTGGTACAAAAATTATATGCGGCTATCCCATGATCCTCCCACATTTTCATGGGAGCTATAGCCGAAAAGGTACAACTGGTACCTATGATAGCCACATCCACAGTATTTTTTTCTTCGCTGTAGAATCCGCATAAATGCTCTCTGGTATGAGATAAGGGTTCTCTGAATATATATGTTAAATGGATAAACAAAAAAATTGATATAATTATACATATCAATATCCTTACTATCCTTTTTATCACTATCCTAGACTCCATAATATCGACCACATAAAATCCTATCGAAAATTTCCTCTTTTTCTTAAAAAACAATTAAAAGTCTATCACGTAAAAAGAATAAATACAATACGGATATT
>JAILKH010000134.1 GCA_024693925.1 Lachnospiraceae bacterium
AAGGTAAAAATAAAAAAGAAAAATAGAGGCAGAGATTATGAGTGATATAAAAGTTTCCATAGAAGTGCCAATCTATAATTTAGAAGATTATATTCCTAGATGTTTGGATGCCCTTGTAGGACAGACACTAAAAGACATCGAAATTATTCTAGTAGATGACGGCTCAAAGGATTCAGCGCCACAGATTATTGAATCATATAGAGAAAAATATCCAGATATAATAAGGACTTTCCACAAAGAAAATGGTGGAGAGTGGTCTGCTCGTACATATGGCCTTAAAGAAGCAAAAGGCGAGTACGTCGGATTTATTGATAGTGATGATGTCCCAGAAGTTACATGGGCTGAAAAACTATACAATGCAGCAAAGGAATATGATGCAGACATAGCATTTAGTGGATATGACCGTATCGATTTAGACACTGGAAAAGTAGTCGCTGTCGAAATGACACAGTATGGAAAGATGATGAAGGAAGTTGACTGGAATGATGACTTTATAGTGTATGCTAATCCTTCATTATGGAACAAAATATATAGACGTGAACTTGTTAAAGATAGTGAATTCTTACCTTTTAGAGGTTGCAACGATACTTTATTTTTGATAAGGGCATATATGGACGGGGCTAAGAGATTAGCCTTTATTCCAGACGTTTTATATCATTACTATCTAAGACAGAGTTCGCAGATTCACTCACTTAATACCAAAGATATTGAAAACTTAAAGAAATATCTATTGGTTATGAAGGAATACTCAAAGCAAATTGGAAGATACGAGGAGTATAGAGACACATATGCTAATATGGCTTTTCTACACCTAGGCATTTCGTGGGCATTTATGCTTTCATATGATCCAAATGTTAACCTTAGAAAAGAACTAAAAGATATTACCAAATATCTAAATGAAAACTTCCCTGAATGGAGAAACAGCAAACACTATTCAGTTTTCCATTGTTTCCCAAAGGGCTTCAAGTATATTCTAATTTGGGGAGTGCATTTATTCTATAAATTACACTTACCAGTAGTGTACATTAGGGTTAATAGATTTATAAGAGATATTATAAAAAAAGAGGTTAAATGGTAAGGAGCTTTGCTAAATGGGAGCAAAAGAATTATATAGTAAGTTTGAGAAAAGTGTTGTAAATTTATATACTAAAGTCTCAGATATGATTAAGAATTTTCTTGGTAAAGACAGGTTTGTCTTTATCAAGTTAGTTATTCTATTTATTGTCGCATGTGCATTTTCTGTTTTATATGAATACAAACATTGTATCTACAGATACGGATACGATTCGAAGGTTAGAATGATAATAGTAGCTGGAATTGCTTTCTTCATAGGACTACATTTTATTTTTAGCCTTTCAAAAATGTATAATTTTATTCATAAATACAGATATCTTATTGCATGTGCTTTTTTGATATTTGTGATGATATTCAAGTTATCAGGTTCATCAATAGTTGAATTCAACAGTTTAATTCAAAGTCATTTTGGCGATGATAGAAAGTTTAATACGTTGCTTGGAAGGTCTAGGATGATAAGGACCGATGAATGGGCAACATCTACAACATACATTCTATCGCAGTCAAAGAGCGAAACTCCATATAGTTATTTTTCAAATGTTTTAAGAGGCACAGATACAGATATGTTTACTGTGTCTAATGGACCTGTTTTAGATATACTATTATTAGGTAGACCATTTCAGATAGGATTTATCCTATTTGGAAATAGCATGGGACTTAGCTTTTATTGGTACATTAGGCTAATTGCGATGATGCTAGGCTCTTATGAGCTATGTTTGATTCTTACAAAGAAGAACAAAAAAGCATCGCTAGTTGGAATGATAATGCTTACATTCTCAAGTGCAACTCAATGGTGGTATTGTATGGATTCACTTATTTGGGGACAGATTGCGCTTGTATGTTTCTATCATTTCTTGAATACTAAGGTTAGATGGAAAAAATATTTAACGGCATTTGGAATACTCGTAAGTGGACTTTCATATATATTTATTTTCTATCCAGCATGGCAGTTACCATTTGGATATGTTTTCTTGGGAATTGTTATATGGATGTTAATAGACAGCATAAAATATGGAGACTACAAGATTAACAAACATGATGTAACTGTAGCTTGTATCACATTATTATGTTTGGTAGCAATCTTGGGAAGATGGTACATGCTTTCAAAAGATACGTTAGCAGCAGAACTAAATACTGATTACCCAGGTGTTAGACAAGAACTTGGTGGACATGCAAGAAACCTATATGCATATTTTTATGACATATTCTTACCATTTAGGGATTACATAAATCCATGTGAATATTCTGCAATGCTATCATTGTTCCCAGTACCTCTTATTTTGGGAATAGTATATGCATTTAGAAATAAAAGAAATCTTCATTTCTGGGTTCCTATGTTAATTGTTAATATATTCTTAGCAGTATGGTGTACAGTAGGATTTCCGGCATTCTTGGCGAATATTACGAAGATGACAATGTCTCCATCA
>JAILKH010000149.1 GCA_024693925.1 Lachnospiraceae bacterium
TATCCATAAGATTGATGGAAAGTCGTAAAGGCAATACGTCCCTGGTTCTTGTATTCCTCAAATCTTTCTTTGACAGACTTATAATCCGATACCGCCTCTTGTTGTACCTCCTGAATTGATTTCTTTTCAACTATTGCTACAGCATATAAGACGGTATTAAACGTCTTGCCTGTTCCCGGAGGACCATAAAGGATTGTATTAAGGCTAGTTTTTGTCATCTCTGTTTTCTCCTCCAAATCTAATACGCCTTCATCCATAAGCATCTCTATAGCTTCTATAACAGGTTCTCGCATCTTCCATAAGTACGCTCCTTGTGACCTGTCATTGGTATGCTTCCCTTGAAACAACACCGGCCAATAGCGGGAGTTTTCTTCTTCACGCGGGAGCAATTCGCATCGTGTTTCGTTTGCAATATTCTCCGCAGCTGATGTTAAATAACTAATATAGTGCGAAGGAGCATATCCGTATTTATCTCCCAATTGCTTGCAAGTTCCCATATAGTTAGGCATCTGATATAACTCATAAAGTGCGCCTAACCAATTACGCTTTACTATTTTTTCATTCAAGAATAAGTCATGGTATTGTTCTGCTGTTATACCCGGATCATACTTATCAAGAGCAGGAAACCACTCGCTCGTTTCGGATAAATTGTGGTTTCTAGGAAAGCAGTCTAAAATCCGGTAATTTTTTATAGTTAAGTTAGCATCACGAAAAGCTTTAATTCTTCGACAATTATCAATAAAGGAAGATAGTCTGCGCGGCTTTACTAATGTAATACCTAGTGGTTCATATACTGTTCCATCACCGAAATTAGCATTTAAAATCGGGAATGTAAAAGGCTTCATGCAATGAAGCATTACCGATGCCGACGCGGCTTGCATTCCATTAAAATCGGAGTCGAAAACCTTACTGCAAACATCAAATATCTGATTATCATCATCAAGGCTTGCGATATCTACTAACATTTTTATGAAACGCTGACAAGACTTGGCATCGGCTTTATTCTCAAATGAATAAAACCCAGTTCCAAACATTCCTATCGAAGGACCTTTTCCCTCGCGGTTAGTATATTTTCCTCTGCACGCATGGTCCCAAACCGTATCTATAACATCTGCCATAGTTTCTTTTTCATCGTCAGGCAAGTGACCGGCATAGACATATTCCTTTTTCTTTTCAACATTTAGTTTCCATGTGCCTATAGCCATAGCATAAACAGCATTAAGATCCTTGTAATTCAATACAGAATAGTCTTCAACATGAGAATATGATTCTACAATCTCACGCATCAATTCATAGCTCCCATCGTGGAGATCTGGGTTCATCTCGGGTTCTTGATTTAACAATGCAATAATCTCTTTAGAATCCATATGTAAATATACCTTTCATAATTATTCCTTAACTAATTGACCACATTCAGGACATCTTGATGCTTGATTAAAAACATATTCACAGCGACCACAAATATATTGCATACTGCCATCTGCTTTCCTAATACTGTTCTTGGGTTTCTTAGGTGTATTTATGTCATCGATATTATCAACTTCAACATAATCTAATAACTCTAATCTTTGAACAGGTTTCCCAATCAGTTTAATCCTAGTGGCAATGCGCTTATGAACAAAGTGACTTGGGCCCGATTTTCCCAAATCGATTATATATGCACCTCTGAAAACATAATCTCCATCAAAATCTTTCGCAAAAAGAATATTCACTTTTGAATATCTGTCATTGGGATTGGGATTTTGTTTACCACTAACATCATCGAAAGTAAAATACTCCCAATCTTCCGATAAATAGTTTATAAAACCATTTGATGTAGGTATGTATTTACCATTCTTTTTGTCACACAATTTAGGAAACCAAATCCTATAATTTGTGCTTGTAGGATGATTGTTCGGCCAACAAGCCTGATACCATGTTTTACCTTTGTAATTCATCTCCGTGCACCAGTTAATTGCATCAATAGTCTTTTCAAAGGATATATTCTCGCTAATATCAAGAATTCTATATTCTTCATTCATAAATCAAACACCTCACGTTTTTACAAGTTGTCCACAACTAGGACATCTTGGAGCCTTTGCGAATATTGAATCGCAACGTGGACATTGCATCTTAAAAGTGCCATTCTCTTCGTTTATTTTCTTTTTAGGTTCCATGGGCATGTTTATGTCCTGCGACTCTTTTAATGGCTTCCTGCCAAGCTTTTTACTTACAAAGCTTAAGAATGCATCATAGTCTTCGGGATAAACCTCACTAAAATAATTGCAGCCATACCTCTTCGTTGGGATATTAAGCTTACTTCGACCTTTTAGATTTATATCAACTTTCTCAGTTGAAAGATAATAAACCTGCATGTATTCTTTTCTAAGATGGCACTGGTACACAATCCTTGAGTGTTCATCTTTGCCAATGTGAAGTCTTTTATGCTTTTCATTACCACTCATGACATCACATACGCCATACGACTTAGCTTTGTCACAAAACAACTTATAATTTTTCAACTTTGTTTCGGATAACATACTACTCCTTTACCGCTTGTCCACATTCCGGACATCTTCTTGCTTTCTTGAATAAAATGGCACACCTTGGGCATTGAAAGATAACCTTATCATTTATCTCAAACTTAATATCTTTCGGTTTCATTGGAGTGTTTATATCACTCGTAGTACCATGCCAAGATTTGTACTTTTCATAATTCATTATCACTAATTTTACCATTACATTCCAAATCCAATAAAAATGCCCGAAGCAATCGCTCCGGGCATTCATTGATCAGTTTATTAAACTATTACTTTCTGTGCTTGATTGCAGCCTGT
>JAILKH010000172.1 GCA_024693925.1 Lachnospiraceae bacterium
GTTAAAATAATACAGAGTTATACGGATATAGTTAATAAAACAGTATGGCTTAAATGATCTGCGGAATAATTATATGAGAATAGTAGTTGATGATATAGCGGCAAGTAAGACCGGAGCTTTATCTATTTTAAAGGATTTTTATAATTATGTTCTTAACTGTGAAAAAGAGCATGAATGGATATTTGTGTTAGGTGATGATCTGCTTGAAGAGAAGGAAAATGTAAAGGTTTTAATTCGAAAGGATGTAAAACAGGATCGTATAAACCGGCTCAGGTTCGATCTTAAAACAGGTTCGGAATACTTTTCGCAGTTAAAACCGGATGTGTTGTTTTCTCTCCAGAATACCCTTCCCGGAGGGTATAAGGGGCCCCAGGTTTTATATGTACATCAGCCCCTCGGATATCAGACCCTGAAGAAGTTTTCATTGTTAAAAAGTGAAGAAAGGGAATATGCGATATATCAGTATTTTATCGGCAGATTAATTGATTCTTCCGTAAAAAGGGCAGATAAGGTGATCGTGCAGACAGAGTGGATGAAGAGGGCGGTTATTAAAAAAACCGGAATTTCGGAGGATAAGATCGTTAAAGTCCTGCCGGATATCATTGTTCCTTTCGAAACGGATGAGGAAGTAAGGTCATACGAAAACGGAAATACGGTAAATTTCTTCTATCCCGCAGGAGAAATATTATATAAGAACCATGCCTGTATAATCGAAGCGGTGGGAATCTTAAGGGAAAAAGGAATATATAATTTCAGCGTTTCTTTTACTATGGATAAAGGTGACTTAACGTATCTTAACAGATATCCGTCATATGAACAGATAAAGTATATCGGGAGGATACCGAGAAAGGAAGTGTTCGGGCGGTACAGAGATGAGGTATTGATATTTCCGTCATATATAGAGACTTTTGGTTATCCTCCTGCGGAAGCCAGAGCGATGGGAGGAAATATTATTGCTTCGGATTGCGAATTTTGTCGTGAAGTGCTTCGGGGTTATGATAAAGTTACATATTTTGACCCATTTAAACCTGAACAGCTTGCTAATGTTATGGAAGATATAATAATACACGGAATAAAATATATCACGGATATCAAAGAAAACAGTGATATGCAAATGAAGGTTGATAAAGGGTGCAGCTGGCAGCGGGTGGCAGAAATAATTAAATCTGTTAAAGGAGCGGTTTGATTGGATAATATAAAGAAGCATTGTTTAAATATCCGTTTTACGGAGATATATTATATATTGGCCGTATTACTTTATGTTTTAAATGTATTTTTTGAGTTTGTCCGTCCGGGGGTTTTTGCGACGGTACTTATGGGTATTGTTTTTATTGAACTTGCGGTGCGAAGGGAATATACATTAGAGCTGTTCATCGACAAGCTGGTAGCAGCTTATTTTATGTATAATGCCTTGTCAGTTATCTGGCTTATAAAAAGCGGGCTTCCGGTAAATGTATATATTAATGAATTTGTGGTTTCACTGCTTCCGGTATTATTTTATTATGCGGGAAGATCGACAGATAATAAAGAAAAATTTTACCGTAATTTCATATATGCAATCCTGATCGTGGGAATACTTGGAATTCTGCTGCAAATTATAATGCCTCAGTTTTATATAGATTATTCGTATAAGCTTAGTTTTGTCAGTAAAGCAGATGCGGATACCTGCCGGGTACGGATGGATTCGGTTGTGGGAAGTACCGTGCTTGGGTTTATTTCCGTTGCGGCCACGCTGGTTTCTATCCCCTTTATTATGAAAACGGGAACGAAAGTATTCGGAACGGTGGCTTTCGTTGTGAATCTGGTTGTTGCATTTATGAGTAATCAGCGTTCTGCTATGGTCGTGGCAATACTTGTGGTGGTTTATTTTAATTATCTTTTATTCTTTGTATATAAAAAACTGGATAAGAAATATTTTATACCGGAGGTGGCAGTTATTGTTATCTGCTTTGCAGGTCTGTGTTTCTTTAGGTATGATGCCGTTATGAAGATTTATTACAGACTGATTTCTTTACCGGATGCCATTGGTGAGAGAAGCGAGCAGTGGATTGCCGCTGTAAATAATATGTACAGTACCTGGCTGGGAAACGGACTGGGAGCAAACGGACACAGGGCATTGTTTATAGAAGGTACTCATGTCATTGCGGACGGAGGTCTTGTCAAGATGTACTGTGAACAGGGTATTTTCGGTTTTTCTATGTTTATATATATTTTAATACTTACCTTTAAAAGAGGAGTGCGGGGGATTAAGGAATACTGCATTGAACTGGGTATAATTGCGGTTGCTCTGCTTCAATCCGTCGGATCGAATATACTTGCTTTTCAATTAACAACACCTGTATTCTGGTATGCGGTGGGAGCTGTATTTGCAGATGCCGATAAAGATATTAAGGAGGCGGGATAATGAAGGTAATGTGTATGTATCTGCCCCAATATCATACCTTTCCGGAGAACGATGAATGGTGGGGAAAGGGTTATACGGAATGGACGGCTGTAAAGAGGGCCAGGTCATTATTTAAAGGACATATACAACCGAGAGTCCCCCTTGATAACAGGTATTACGATCTGGTAAAGGAAGGGGCCGGGACGCTTAAGTGGCAGGCCGAGGTTGCGCATAAGTACGGAATATACGGATTTTCAATTTATCAGTACTGGTTTAGAGGCAGACAGTTAATGGAGACTCCTATGGAGATATTGCTTAAGCATCCGGAGATAGATATTAATTATTGTATATGCTGGGCTAATGAAAGCTTTACCAGAACCTGGTACGGATTAAGCGAGCAGATACTCATGCTTCAGGATTACGGAGATGAGGCTGACTGGAGGAAGCATTTTGATTATCTTTTGAAGTTTTTTAAGGATGAAAGATATATAAAGATCGATAATAAACCGGTTCTTCAAATATACAGAAGTTATGATATAAACTGTCTGGAGGAAATGCTCGGATGTTTCAGAAGGTGGGCCGGAGAGGAAGGCTTTGACGGTTTATATGTTATATCGGGGAAAACTGCAGCGCAGCAGGAATCAAGAAAAGAACTGATAGACGGATATTATTATTTTGAACCGGGTTATACCCTTAAACATGATTTTTCACGAAAGAATGAAATTGTATACAATATGTCTGTTTTATGGAACAGTTTGCTGAACCGGTTCAGAAAGAAGAAAGTTCTCGAAAGAAGTATAAATGCACAGAGTATTCTTAAAGGGATTGGAAACCGGGAATATGGAGAAAATGAATTTCCGGGAATTATGCCCGATTGGGATAATACTCCGCGACGGGATTATAAAGGTTTGGTTTATAAAAATACAAGTCCAAAAAATTTCGAAGATACCCTGCGGATATTGAAAAAAAAGAAAGCCGGTCATAAGACGGATTTTGTGTTTGTAAATGCCTGGAATGAGTGGGGAGAGGGCGCCATGCTTGAACCTGATGAATACAGAGGATATGGCTATCTGGAAGCTGTAAAACATGTTCTTGATGATTGAAACGGGTAAGTAAATGAGTAAGGTCAGTATAATAGTTATCATATATAAAGTGGAAAGATATCTGGAAGAATGTCTGAAAAGTATTATGGATCAGACTTATAAGGATATTGAGATCATATGTGTTGTGGGAAAGGGTGATACTGCCTGTGAAAAGATTGTGGATGATCTTTCCGCAAAGGACTTAAGATTTGTGGTGATAAAGGCAGAACCCAAAGGCACGGCAGATGCAAGAAACAGAGGACTGGACGCTGTGAGCGGTGATTATATTGCTTTTGTAGACGGGGATGACCGTATTGCTCCTGATATGATAGAAACAATGGTTGCTGCAGCAAAAAAGCATGCGTCGGATATATCCGTAGTAGGGAAATATTATCTGTATGAAAATTGCGCAGATGGCTGTGAGAAGAATGAGGAAAGTGTTCTGAGTCCGGCAGAGGCCTTTAAAGTAATACTATATCAGGAAGGATTTTTCCTTCATCTGTGGGATAAATTATATAAAAGACATCTGTTTGAAGGAATAAGATTTCCGGAGGGCAAGCTTGTTGAAGACCGCCAGATCGCTTACAGTATATTGGCAAAGGCGAATCGGATAGTATATAATAGTGCATCGAAGTATTATTTCAGGGTAAGTGAAGACAGCGGGTCCAAAATAGAGGAAAATTTAAGGTTATCCCTTAAGGCCGATTATGAAATCTGTGCCGGATTAAAAAAATTGTTCGGAGAGGAAATGAATGCGGCTACAGAGTTTTTCCTTGTAAACGAGAATTTAAGTGTGATCCAGAACAGCTTCCTGTATGATAATTTTTCAAGAGAGCATGACCGGGAATATTTAGCCTATGTTAAAGAACATGCAGGTATTGTAAGGAAGGATTTAAGAGTACCGAAAAGTCTGAAGATAAAAATGGATATATGTAATCTGAGTCCGTATTTATTTAAATGGGTGACTTTGTCAAGAAGGAAGAAGTTCCTGAAGGATCATATTGCTTTCCGGTCGGGAAATGATTGGAAGAGTACATTTGAAAAGCAGGGTGTAGACAGGTAATCCATAGCGTGGAAGGTTAATGATAAAGTTGGATAGGATAAAAAATAAAAAAGTTTTATTTATATGTCGTGAGACATATTCTCAGCCGCTTTGGTTTATTGCTCAAAAACTGAAAGAGGATAATGAGGTTGCGGCCTTTTTTATAATGTCAACGGAATGCAGCTATAATAAGTGTTATTATAATGAGAACACTTATTACAGGTTCAAGGAGGAACTCAAGGATGTAAAACTGTACGATGTAAGGGACATATGCGAAGAATATACCGAACGGCTTAAAGAGGCCGGATACAGAAGGCCCGGGCAGGTTCAGCTGTTTGACAGGATATATCAGCCCGATAAGAAGATAAAATCACGCAAGGACGAACGACGACCGATAGCCGATATGGATTATCTTGAGGAGATTGAGAAGGAATACAGCCATTTTAAAAATTTAAATATGCAGCTTATGTGCTCGCAGGAGAATACCAGGCATTATCACTTCAGATATTACTGGTCCGTAACAAATTATGATGAAAATATGTTATGGCTTGAGTTGAATTATAAAAAGATATTAGGTATATTTGAAGAGTTTAAGCCGGATATGGTTTTGGATTTTGACAATGCCGAGCTGCAGCGTACAATAATAAATGAAGTTGCCTATAAAAAGAAGGTGCCTTATATAACGGTGGAGTATTCAAAATTCGGTTATTATAAATATCCGACTTTTCAGAATACCATAGGGATTGATGATTACTTTGTCCGTAAATATAATGAAAATCTTAAGTTGCCGGTTGATGGTCTTAAGGAAGAATATGATTATATTTATGATTACAGAAGTAAATCAACCATAATGAATAAAGAGTTTGCCGGAACCGTAACAAGTCAGTATGATAGAGACAGTATCCTTTGGATCTTACGGGTTATGCGCGGTAAATTTCATTATTTCTTTGATATGGATATTGCAAAAGGAAATCACAGGTTAAAGAAAAAAAATCGTGTGCTTTATGCTCCCAGTCTTCCTTACATTAAGCATTATTGGCAGGTTATGACGCTGCGTCGTAAGTTTATGGGGAAGAATGATATCTTTGAGGCTCCCGTTGAGGGAGAAAATTATGTATATATGCCGCTTCATCTGATACCGGAGTCTACGGTTTTTGTAAAGGCCTCGTATTTTGTGGATGAACTCAGCCTGATAGAAGCAGTGTCAAAGTCATTGCCGGTAGGATGGTGGCTTTATGTAAAAGAACATCAGGCCATGCTTGGTGAGAGGCATGTGGATTTTTATAAAAAGGTAAAGCAGCTTCATAATGTACGTCTTGTTCAGGTAAATCATTATCATGATCCAAAGCCCTGGATAATGAAAGCAAAAGGTGTGGTTACAATAGTCGGTACTACGGCATATGAAGAGGCTTTGCTGGGAAGGAAGTCCGTTATTTTCGGAGATGTTCCGTTTGAATTGATCGACGGAATCACCAAGGTTCGCAGTTACGAGGAACTTCCTGAGCTTATAAGAGATTTCGGGGAGACAGACAATATTCATTCCTGTGCCGCTTATCTTAAAACCGTGAAGGATGTGGGCTTTGAAATTGATCTTTTTTATCTTATGGCAAAAGCGGAAAAAATCCTGGCAGGTAAGGAAGAACGTGATGAGAAATTTGATTATCAGATAGAACAGCTTATGAGTTTTTACAAATCAGGTTACGAAAGATGGCTCAGTGAGCATAATGAATAGATTTTTTATGATGTTATAATTGATAATTAAAACGGAGGAAAATATGGATAGTGACAGTTGCACGTGTAATAGCAGGATAATGGAACGTCTTAAGGAAAACAAATTTGTATTGATAGCGGAAATAGGAGTTAATTATTATGATATTGCCGCAAAAGAGAAAATCACTCCTATGGAGGCTGCTAAACGGATGGTTGAAGAAGCTAAGGACGCGGGTATACATGCAGTTAAATTTCAGACCTATAAGGCCGGAACTCTTGCGGCCAAAGCATCTCCCTATTATTGGGATATAACGGAGGAGCCAACAACTTCGCAGTATGAATTGTTTAAGAAATTTGACGGGTTCGGTTATGAAGAATATAAGGAACTTAAGGAATACTGTGATGAGATAGACATTGAATTTCTCTCTACGGCCTTTGATTATGAATCTGCGGATTATCTGGATGAATTAATGAATGTATATAAAATATCTTCATCGGATCTGTCCAATTTGCCGTTTATAGAGTATCAGGCAAAAAAGAACAAACCGATAATAATGTCTGTGGGAGCTTCGGATCTTTATGAAATCGAGGCGGCAGTCGATACGATCCGCAGAGTAAGCGAACAGCCGGTGGTTTTGATGCATTGTGTTCTGGAATATCCCACGCCGCTTAAGGATGCCAATCTTTTGAAAATATTATCGCTGAAACGTCAGTTTCCGGAACTTTATATAGGATATTCGGATCATACAAAACCTACGGTTAACTGTGATGTTATAAAGACGGCATATAATCTTGGTGCACAATGTGTGGAGAAACATTTTACACTGGATAAAACCCTTAAGGGAAATGATCATTATCACGCAATGGATCCTGAGGATGCGGTAAGGATACTTCAGGGTATAAAAGAACTTGATATCATAAGAGGAAGCGGAGACATCAATTGCCTGGAGACGGAAATGACGGCCAGAGCTAATGCAAGGCGTTCTATAATTGCGGATGGTAATATTTTAAAGGGAACGATAATTACAGACTCCATGCTGACTTTTAAACGTCCGGGAACGGGAATTTCTCCGGATAAATTATATACGGTGGTGGGAAAAACTGCTGCAGTGGATATTGAGGATGATACCATAATAACGGAAGATATGTTGTCGGATGTATAAATATGATCTGTGGGAGACTGATCTTCGTAACAGCAATCTTGTATCAATGATAGGAGGATTTAAATGAGTGAAGCATCTGTTGGAATAATCTTGGTAGCTTTTTTTGTATATCTTTTGATGATGATAATCATCGGAGCAATGTGCATGAAGCAGAATAATAATACGGAAGATTATTTCCTGGGAGGAAGAAATCTTGGCGGTTTTGTAGCAGCATTGTCAGCACAGGCTTCGGATATGAGCGGCTGGCTTCTTATGGGATTACCCGGTTCAATATATTTGATGGGAACCGGACAGGCATGGATCGGAATAGGATTATTTATAGGGACAACCGCCAATTGGATATTTGTTGCCGGCAGATTGAGAAAATATACAATAAGAGCCAATAATTCTCTGACTTTACCGGAGTTTTTTATGAACAGATACAAAGATGATAAAAAGATACTTCTGGGAGCATCTTCTTTGGTAATTGTTATTTTCTTTTTGGTATATACGGCATCGGCGTTGGCTTCGGGGGGTAAATTATTTAATTCCATTTTTGGTATAGATTATCACACTGCACTGGTTATAGGTGCCCTGGTCATATTGGTTTACACTTTTATGGGTGGTTTTCTGGCGGTATGTACTACGGACTTTATTCAGGGAATGCTTATGTTATTGGCTTTGCTCCTGATACCTATTATTGCTTATTTCTCAATATCTTCCCGGGGGGTATCTGCATTGCTCGGCAGCACGGGAGTGGATCCGGTATCATTTATGAATATAATGCAGGAAAATGGTGAGACTATTAAACCTGTGTCCATAATATCATCTCTTGCCTGGGGACTCGGTTATTTCGGAATGCCTCATATCCTTATCAGATTTATGGCTGTTAAGGATGATAAGGAGCTTGCAAAATCAAAAGTTGTAGCCATAACCTGGGTATTTCTATCGTTGCTGTGCGCTTGTATCATCGGAGTTATCGGAAGAGCTTATCTTGCTCCCATGGTCCTGGGAACGGATGGGAATGTGTCCAGTGAGAGCGTATTTATTGAAATGATCAAAAAGATATTTGTTATGGATCTGCATATTCCGTTTGTGGCAGGTATTTTCCTGTGTGCGATCCTGGCAGCAATAATGTCTACCGCCGATTCACAGCTGCTGGTTGCCTCATCTGCCGTTTCCGAGGATTTATATAAGGGATTGTTTAAAAAAGATGCCGATGAGCTGAGCGTTTTAAAGCTTTCAAGAATTTCCGTTGTTGTAGTCGCATTACTGGCTATTGTTATTGCCTGGAATCCCGAGAGTTCCATAATGGCATTGGTATCTGATGCCTGGGCCGGGTTTGGAGCTGCTTTCGGGCCCCTTGTGCTTATGTCGCTATACTGGAAGCGTACAAATCTTCAGGGAGCCTTTGCAGGTATTGTTTCGGGAGCTTTAACGGTGATCATATGGGATTATATTCCGTTGATCTCAGGGTCAACACCTTCGGAAGCTACAGGGTTGTATTCCCTGGTTCCGGGATTTATCATAAGCCTCTTATTGATAATAATCGTAAGTATGGCAACTCCGGAACCTGAAAAGGATATAGTTGAAGCATTTGAGGATGTTTCAAGAAAGCCTGTAAAATAAAAATATTTGATTACTTATGTTTGTGAAAGAGGACAGATTGTCCTCTTTCTGTATATATGAAATCTTAAAGGCTAATGAAAATTATAAAGAGAGAGTTTTGTATGGATTCTGAGATGGAAAAAACAGAGAGTATATTTAAATTGCACAGTGAGTACAAACCGACAGGAGATCAGCCGCAAGCTATAAAGGAATTAGTCGAGGGGTTTAAGGCAGGCAACCAGTTTGAAACGCTGCTTGGGGTTACGGGTTCCGGCAAGACTTTTACCATGGCTAATGTTATTGCGGCCTTAAATAAACCGACGCTTATAATTTCGCATAATAAAACCCTGGCAGGACAGCTTTACGGAGAAATGAAGGAGTATTTCCCCGAGAACGCGGTGGAATATTTTGTGTCCTATTATGATTATTACCAGCCGGAAGCCTATGTTCCTTCAACCGATACCTATATCGAGAAGGATTCATCCGTAAATGATGAAATAGATAAATTAAGGCTTTCTGCAACGGCATCTCTTACGGAACGAAGGGATGTAATAGTTGTTGCTTCCGTTTCCTGTATATATGGTATAGGTTCCCCTTCGGATTATATGAACATGATAATATCTCTTAGGCCGGGAATGCAAAAGGACAGAGATGAAGTTATAAAAGAGCTTATCAGTATAAATTACGAACGAAACCATATGGATTTCGGGAGAGGTAAATTCAGGGTAAACGGAGATGTTGTAGAGGTATTTCCGGCGTGGGAATCAGACAGAGCCGTAAGAATAGAATTCTTTGGTGATGAGATAGACAGGATAGTTGAAATAGATCCGTTGACCGGTAAAGTCAAGGCACAGATGAGCCATTTTGCCGTCTTTCCGGCTTCCCATTATGTTATACCTCCGGAAAAAGTGGAAATTGCCTGCAAAACAATAGAAGAAGAGCTTAATGAGCGAGTAAAGTTTTTTGAGACTGAGGGTAAATTGCTGGAGGCACAGAGGATTTCCGAAAGGACCAGATATGATATTGAGATGCTTAAGGAGACGGGATTCTGTTCGGGAATAGAGAATTATTCAAGACATCTTTATGGTGGAAAGCCCGGGGATATGCCTTATACGCTGATGAATTATTTCCCGGAGGATTATCTTATAATAGTGGATGAATCTCATATGACTATCCCGCAGATAAGGGGTATGTATGCGGGTGATCAGGCCCGTAAAACAACTCTGGTGGATTTTGGGTTCCGTCTTCCCAGTGCGAAAGATAACCGCCCCTTGAACTTTGATGAGTTTGAGGGTAAAATAGACCAGATGATGTTTGTGTCGGCAACTCCGGCAGAGTATGAAGCAGAGCATGAGCTTCTGCGCACCGAGCAGGTTATAAGACCGACGGGACTTCTGGATCCTCTGGTATCCGTAAGACCTATAGAGGGTCAGATAGATGATCTGATAGGTGAAATAAATAAAGAGGTAAGTAATCATAATAAGATACTTGTAACTACGCTTACAAAAAGAATGGCTGAGGATCTTACGGATTATCTTAAAGAAGTGGGGATCAGGGTCAAGTACCTGCATTCGGATGTGGATACCCTGGAACGGGCGCAGATAATCAGGGATATGAGACTTGATGTATTTGATGTTCTGGTCGGTATTAATCTTTTAAGGGAAGGGCTGGATATTCCCGAGATCTCGCTGGTGGTTATTCTGGATGCGGACAAAGAAGGATTTCTCCGTTCCGAGACCTCTCTTATACAGACAATAGGAAGAGCGGCAAGAAACAGCGAGGGTCATGTCATTATGTATGCGGATATGATGACGGATTCCATGAGAAATGCAATTGATGAAACTAACAGAAGAAGAAAACTTCAAAGTGAATATAACAGGGAACATGGGATAACGCCGCAAACTATTAAGAAGGCAGTAAGGGATCTTATAAGTGTTTCCAGGGAGATAGCACAGGAAGAGATCAGATTTGAAAAAGATCCTGAATCTATGGATACAAAGGAACTTAATAAGCTCATAAAGCAGGTTGAGAAACAGATGAAGAAGGCAGCGGCCGAGCTTGATTTTGAGTCTGCTGCGATGTTAAGGGACAAGATGGTAGAGCTTAAAAAGTATTTATATAATTAACAGTTCCGGTTTGGGCCGGAAGTCGGAGGGTAATATGGGTAAAGTTTCGATAGTAGTTCCCACATTTAATGAATCGGAGAATGTGGGAAATCTTGTTAATCAGATAGATTATGCCTTAAGAGGTATTGATTATGAGGTTATTTTTATTGATGACAGCAATGATAATACGCCTGAGGTGATAGAGCAGGTTATGAAGGAAAACCCGAATGTAAGAATGAAGCACCGGGAGGGTAAGACAGGGCTGGCGACTGCTGTTATTGAGGGCTTTCAAATAGCAGTGGGTGATTATATTGCGGTAATGGATGCGGATCTTCAGCATCCTCCCAAAATCCTGCGGTCCATGTATTATTGTCTTGAATCCGGTGTGGATTTCTGTGTTCCTTCGCGTTTTATTCCCGGAGGATCTGACGGAGGATTGGGACCATACAGAAAGCTGGTTTCGGGGGTGGCCAGGTATATCGGAAAGATTTTGCTTCCCTGTCTTCGAAAGATTACCGATCCGACCAGCGGGCTGTTTATGTTCAGAAGAGAGGTTATAAAGAATGCGGATCTTAAACCGATCGGCTGGAAGATACTTATTGAGGTTCTTGCAATGGGAACCTATCATACGGTAGTAGAAATACCATATAAGTTCCAGGCCCGTCCGGCAGGAGAAAGTAAACTGACCAAAAAGGTAACCATTGAATATCTTGAACAGGTCAGAGGACTTATGAAGAGAGGAAAGAAGCAGCGTAATGTTAAAGTTATACGCTGGTCGGTGGAAAGAATGAAGGCGGCTGAAAAGAACATTTAAGGCGCGGCTTGAAATTAAGAAGGTGTAAAATGGTTTTTAGTTCGGTTACTTTTATTTGCTTTTTTTTACCTATAATGATATTGGGATATTATATTCTTCCGGGTAAGCTTAAGAATATCTGGCTTTTGCTCGGAAGTCTGTTTTTTTACGCCTGGGGTGAGCCTAAATATATTTTTATTATGCTTTCATCGATCGTGGGTAATTATATATTCGGTATGCTGATCCATTTTTTTGCCTTAAATGAAAATACATTGGTTATTAATACCGAATTAAAACTTGCGGGAGACAACAAGAGCGGTGATTCCGGACAGGAAATAAACAATGGTCCGGGTGGGATAAAAGTAAGTTGGGGAAAGAGGATCACTTTAGTGATCACGATTTTATTTAACCTTGGAATTTTGTTCTATTTTAAGTATTTTAATCTGTTCATGGAAACCGTTAATCAGATACTTCATAAACAGATAAGCTGGGTGGAGGTGGCTCTGCCTATAGGTATTTCATTCTATACCTTTCAAGGTATGTCTTATGTTATTGATGTTTACAGGACTGATTGTAAGCCGGACAGAAACGGGACACGGGTAGAGATAGTACAAAAAAATCCCATAAATCTTGCATTGTATATTTCCATGTTTCCGCAATTGATAGCAGGTCCTATAGTAAGATATGCCGACATTAAGGATTATCTGGAACAAAGGACCGTTAATTCGGAGAAGTTTATTAAGGGCGCCGAGAGGTTTATCATAGGCCTTGCAAAAAAGGCGATCCTGGCAAATTCCATAGGAGAAGCGGCAGATAAGATATTTAATTCCGATTATGCTTACATGGATCCTTCGGTTGCCTGGCTGGGTGCCATATGCTATACTTTGCAGATTTTCTTTGATTTTTCAGGCTATTCCGATATGGCGATAGGTCTTGGAAAAATATTTGGTTTTGATTTTCTTGAGAACTTTGATCATCCCTATATATCCAGATCCATAACCGAGTTCTGGAGAAGATGGCACATTTCTCTTTCAAGCTGGTTCAGGGATTACCTGTATATTCCGCTGGGAGGTAACCGCAGGGGAAATGTATATTTTAATCTGATCATTGTTTTTATCGCAACGGGAATATGGCATGGTGCCGCCTGGGGGTTTCTTATATGGGGGCTGTGGCATGGAGTATTTATGCTTATTGAGAGGTATTTTAGGAAGAGCTCCAAAGCAGCACCCTTTGAAAAAATACCGGATATATTCAAATGGTTATATACTATGCTGGTGGTAGTGTTTGGATGGGTGTTGTTTAAGCTTGAGGATATCGGAAAAACCTTTGATTATATAGGTACAATGTTTGGTGCAGGTTCAAGGGATTATACAGAGTTTTCAGTGGGTTATTATCTTGATGCCAAGTTGATGGTTATTCTGATCATCGGAATCCTTGCCTGCATACCGTGGAAGGATGTGCTGGTAAGAAGAGGATCGTTTAATGGTAAGGGTTGGGTGAAGTTTTTATCCGGTGAAAGCGGATATGTATTAAGATATATGTTTTTGATTTTGTTGTTTGTGTTAAGTATGATTTTTATTATAAATTCAACCTATAATCCGTTTATTTATTTCCGTTTCTAGATGCAGGGTTTTATATACGGATGATATGGGTTGTTATGTGAAGACTATGAAAAAGAAATTGACAGATATAATATTTATAAGTGCTTTTTTGGCATGTATGATCGTACCTGCTCTCTTTATGAACACCAAAGAGATGCAGATATCATCGATCGATAATAAGCTTCTGACAGAATGGCCGGGGCTTGATCTTACGTTATCAAATAATACGGAAATAGATTTGTATCTTCAGGATCGTATAGGCTTTCGGGAAGCGGCTATAGAGGCATATACCGTTCTTAATGACAAGCTTTTTCATGTTATGGTACATCCCTTGTTTATGTACGGTAAGGAGGGACATATTTTTTATAAGGATCCGACATATATAAAAGGTTATCAGCATATGAATACAGATGAGGAATATCTTAGTACCTTTACGGAATTTTTGAAGGTAACAGATAATTATCTGAAGCAGAAGAATATTGAATTTCTGTATGTATTATGTCCTGATAAAAAGACAGTTTATTCGGAGTTTTTTCCCGATTCCATACATGTTAACGAGGATAATCCTTCAATAACGGAATATATGAAAAAAAAGCTTGCGGATAGCGGGGTTGATCATATAATTCCGGTGGATGAGTTAAAGGCAGCCAAGGAGGAAAAGGTTGTGTATAATAAGCTTTATGATGCTACTCACTGGAATGAAGACGGGGCTTTTATTGTTCACAAGCTTATAGATGAAAAAATACAGAATTGTTTTTCGGATGTTCCTGTATTAAAAGAAGATGATTATACAAAAACAGTGGTACATGAGAATACTCTTGATGTGGCGAAATTTGACATAGACGAGGATGTTCCGCATTATTCGCTTAATAATGACGGTTCAAGTGATATGACGGGCTATCTTTATGAGACTATGGCCTTTGAAGATAATACGTTTTATTCTCATTTTACAGCTCCTGATTGCGGAAACAATAGAAGACTGCTGGTGTTTTGCGACAGTTATTTTGGAAATTATCATAAATTTTATCAGAACAGATTTAAAGAGGTATATTTTGTTCACTGGCATAATTATAAATATCTTCAATATTATGTCAACCTCTTTTTTCCGGATATGATCATATATGAAACCGCGGAAAGAAGTATCAGTGGTGAAATGATAGGTGAAAAAGATGAGGAAGGCAAGAGGATCAGTACTATAGAGTACGATGGAGTATATTATGAGATGCCATATCTGTGGGCGGCAGATGTTGATAAAGATAAAGCGGCGACTGCCGCAGGCATGTATGATGGTGTGGATAAGGATGGCACTGATTCGGTTGCTTATGTAATAACCGAGGTTAAAGGTGTTGAAAGGGACGGTAACATATTATGGATCGATTCCGATGAAGGTGAATCGGTTATAAATGTTAACGGTTATATAGAATCACTTGACGGTAAAGAATATGAGATTTATGCAAATATAGGCGGAGAGCAGTGGGTGGAATGTAATTTCTGGAAATTGAAGGAATTGTCTGAGGAGTGCGGTTATGAACAGTTTTCGGTAAATGTCCAAAGACGTTATGTTTATGAGGAAACCATAACGCTTACTGCGGTGGATAAAAATACCGGACAGGTATATCTTCTGGATGAGTTTTTCGTAAAATATAAATAATACCATTGTTTTGTAATATCATCTATATAAACAATTCAAGAATAAATACAATAAGACAGCAAAGAACGGATACCGGAAAAAGTGATAATCCCATCCATGCGGCGATGATACCGGAGAATAGAGCGATCAATCCCGCAAGGGGGCTGTCGGTAGCTTCGGTAATTGCGGGAAAAGTCATAACCGCAAGGGTTACATAAGGAACATAATACAGGAAACTGACAATAAACCGGTTCTTTATTTCGGAACGTATCAGTGTTAAAGGTATGATCCTTATAAAATTTGTTGTTAAGATCATTAATATTATATATATCCAGGTTGAGTGAGTCATTTCTGTTCCTTTCGGTTTTCTTCATTATCATTTTTCGGTGTATTGTCTATAGGTTTTATGAGTGCGGCGAGAGCCGATATGAAGATCGTCAGCAGTATAGTTACGGTACCGGAACTTAGTTGCAGTTTTTTTACCGTTTCGGAGTTCCTGGCCACATAGCTTAAAATGAAGCTTGATGCTACGGCAATAAGTACAGCTTTATTTTTTTTCGACGGCGGTATTATTATTGCGATAAACATACCATATAAAGCTACGCTGAGGGCGGATACTATTCTTGCGGGAAGGACCGATCCGGCGATTATTCCCATGGTAGTACCAAGAGCCCACATAGGAGTGGATATCAGAAAAGCTCCGTAGGTATAATAAGGATTAAGATATCCAGGGTATGCGATTGAAATACCAAAGATTTCGTCTGTTACACAGCAGCCTGTCAGGATACGTTTAAACAGTGAGGTATTTTTTGAAAATTTCTGACTAAGGGCAGTGCTCATTAAGAGATATCGCAGGTTTGTTATAAGACTCATTGCCACCACCGACAGATATCCTGCGTCCTGAAGTACTAAAGTATATACACCGTATTCTCCTGCCGATGCTCTTGTAAAGAAACTTCCTATAAATCCCTGTATTGGAGAAAGGCTGCATTTTTTTGCCATAAACCCCAATGAGAAAGCCACTGCAAAGTATCCTAATGCTATGGGAATGCCATCTCTTAATCCTTTTTTTAAAGCAATCCTGTTTTCCATTTTTTAATCCTGTTTAATATTTTTTGGTTATATTATCGTATAACCATATTAAAATACCATAAATTCTTGTGTGTCTGCAATAAAATGAATTTTTTCGTGTGTAAATACTTGATATTTTATGAAGGTCGTGTTATTATAGCTTGCACGTGGTGGACATATGTATGCACCACAAGAACATCAAAAAACAAATGTTTTCATACAAAGGACATACAGATGGCAGATAATAATACTTATTACCTGGTAAAAAAAGGAGCGATGCCGGAAGTGTTGCTTAAGGTAATAGAGGCTAAGAGTCTTCTTGAGTCGGAAAAGGCTATAACGGTTCAGAAGGCTGTTGACGTTGTGGGAATCAGTAGGAGTTCTTTTTATAAATATAAAGATGACGTCTTCAGATTTCATGATAATTCACAGGGTCAGACTATTACGCTTACCTTCCAGATGGACGACAGAACGGGACTCTTATCGGAACTGCTTAAGATAATAGCCGAACATGAAGCTAATATCTTAACAATACATCAGAGTATTCCCATCAATGCGGTTGCGTCTTTGACTATCAGTATTCAGGTGCTTCCCAATACGAGGGATGTTGATGATATGATTGATGAGATGGAGAAAAAGGAAGGCGTACATCATGTTAAGATACTTGCCAAAGAATGATATCGGTTAAGAAATCTTTGATCAATTTATAAAAACAAGAGAAACGGAGATTAAATATGGCTAAAGTTGCAGTTTTGGGTTATGGAACGGTTGGATCCGGTGTATATGAGGTTATAAAGACAAATCAGGATATTGTTAATAAGAATGCAGGAGAAGAGGTTGAGGTTAAATATGTGCTTGATCTCAGGGATTTTCCGGGAGATCCGGTGGAGAAAGTACTGGTTCATGACTTTGATATAATCCTCAATGATCCTGAAATATCAGTAGTGGTTGAGGTTATGGGGGGAGTAGAACCGGCATATACTTTTGTGAAGTCTGCGCTTATGGCCGGTAAATCGGTATGTACAAGTAATAAAGCACTGGTTGCCGCAAAGGGTCCGGAACTGATCGCTATCGCGAAAGAAAAAAATATAAATTTTCTGTTTGAGGCTTCGGTTGGCGGAGGAATTCCGATCATCCGTCCTATGAATTCCTGTTTGACTGCGGATAAAATATTACAGATAAGCGGTATCCTTAACGGAACCACGAATTATATGCTTACCAAAATGGAGGATGAAGGCTGGGAATTTGATGAGGCGCTTAAAACAGCTCAGGAGCTGGGATATGCGGAACGCAATCCGGAAGCGGATGTAGATGGCTGGGATGCCTGCCGTAAGATCGCTATCTTAACATCCTTATATACAGGATTGAATGTGGATTATGAAAAGATATATACCGAAGGAATATCAAAGATCAGTGCAACGGATATAAAATATGCAAAAAAAATGGGATTAAAGATCAAACTTATTGCATACAGTAAGAGAATAGGGGATGGCATAGTATCGGCGGTATCGCCTTTAATGCTTAATAAAGCACATCCTTTATATAACGTATCGGATGTTTTTAACGCAATTTATGTAGAAGGTAATGTTTTGGGGCCTGTGATGTTTTACGGTTCGGGAGCCGGAAAGCTTCCTACGGCAAGCGCTGTGGTTTCCGATGTGGTTGAAGCTGTTAAAACAAAAAAGAATATAGAGGTTGTCTGGGAGGATAAGGATCTTGAACTTAAAGATAAGGGAGAAATCGTAAGGAGATTTTTTGTCCGTGTATCAGGTGAAGCGGCTGCCGAAGAAAAAATGATTAAAGATATTTTCGGAAAAACTGAAGTAGTAAAACCGGAGGGAATTAATAATGAGTTTGGTTTTGTTACGGATCAGATGAGTGAATCTGATTTCGCACAAAGATATAAGAAGCTGGAAGGTGCGATAAGGTTTATAAGATTGGAGCAGTAGAAAGGTATAAAAGTAATTTAATTTAGAAGCGGAGGATATATTTATGTTGGTTGTAAAGAAGTTTGGCGGTACGTCCGTTGCCAATAAAGACCGTATAATGAATGTGGCCGAGCGGTGTATCAAGGACTATCGGGCAGGAAATGATGTTGTAGTGGTTTTGTCGGCAATGGGCAAGCAGACAGATGTGCTTATTGAGATGGCAAAGGATATAAATCCAAATCCATCCAAAAGGGAAATGGATATGCTGCTTACAACGGGAGAACAGACATCCGTGGCGCTTATGGCAATGGCAATGAGTAAGCTGGGAGTGCCCGCTGTATCATTGAATGCATTTCAGGTAGCTATGCATACCACAAGTTCCTATAGTAATGCCCGCCTTAAAAGAATAGATACGGAGCGCATACGTAATGAACTGGATCTGAAAAAGATAGTTATAGTTACAGGATTTCAGGGGATTAATAAATATGATGATTATACGACTCTTGGAAGAGGTGGATCTGATACAACCGCAGTAGCGTTGGCGGCGGCATTGCATGCAGATTCCTGTGAAATATATACAGATGTTGACGGTGTATATACAGCCGATCCGCGAATTGTAAAAAATGCCAGAAAAATGAAGGAGATCACATATGATGAAATGCTTGATCTTGCCACATTGGGAGCGGGTGTGCTTCATAACAGATCGGTTGAAATGGCAAAGAAGTATAATGTGCAGTTGGTAGTTCGTTCCAGTCTGAATGAATCTGAGGGAACGGTTGTTAAGGAGGATGTTAAAGTGGAAAGAATGTTGGTAAGCGGCGTTGCTGCTGATAAGAATGTTACAAGATTGTCGCTGGTTGGACTTAAGGATAAGCCGGGTATTGCTTTTAAGGTGTTTGATCTTCTGGCAAAGGCAAATATTAATGTGGATATGATCCTTCAGTCGATCGGCCGTGATGATACCAAAGATATATCGTTCACAATATCAAGGGATTGCTTTGAGGATGCATATAAGGTATTAAATGATAATAAGAGCAGTCTGGGAGCTCAGGACATATCATATAATAATGATGTGGCTAAGGTTTCGGTAGTAGGTGCGGGAATGATGAGTAATCCTGGTGTTGCGGCAAAGATGTTTGAATGTCTGTTTAATTCGAATATAAACATTAATATGATCTCAACATCGGAAATCCGGGTTACGGTGCTTATTAGTGAGAAGGATACCGATAAGGCGATGAACGCAGTTCATGATGCCTTTGGTCTGGAAGACTAATCTGTTTACTAAGGAAGACATTTGTGATATGATTGAATTGGATAACAGTAAACAATATTATTCGGATAAATACTCCCGTTACGCATTTATTTTGGGAGTGATATCATTAACCGGAATGTGTTGTTTTCCGGTAATGCCTGTGATCGGCGGTTTGGGAATCATGTTTGCATTGATCTCAAGAGGAGGGGCTGACGTTTTTTCCAAACAGGCAAAGAACGGGTTGATCCTTTCTGTCATAGGGACTGTTTTATCTGTTGTGCTTACGGTCGGGATAATGGGATTTTCAGTGTATGAAACTATTAATGAGTTAAAAACAAACCCCGGGGTAGTTGATGAAGTGGAGCAACAGTATGAAAGCATATATGATCAGATGGGAACAGAAATGCCGGATGAATTATACGAAATGTTTGATGAGTTAAGACAGATGTCGGATGATATGAACAGTGCCGAATAATATGATAAGGTGTTACAGCCCTTAAGGGGGTGATGGTTCATGATAGGAAATATAGGACAGGGTTATTCGGGAAGAGATATTTTAAACGGATATTCTTTCTTGGGATCTGTAAATCCTCAGGCTGTCGCTGATATGTCAGGGGTATTGAAGACAGGTGGAGTTGAGGGTGCTAAGCCAATTCTTAATCCCGGCGAATCTACGGAAGTATCTCCGGGGCGGAAGGTTTCCCCGGCGGAGTGTGAGACTTGTAAAGAACGTAAGTATCAGGATGGTTCGGATGAAATGGTTTCCTTCAAGTCGGCTGCTCATATATCACCGGAAGCATCTGCTGCAAGGGTCAGAGCTCATGAACAGGAGCATGTGGTTAATGCTTACGAGGAAGCGGCAATGAAGGGGGGGCAGGTTATATCCTGCGGTGTGACTTTACATACTGCGATCTGTCCCGAGTGCGGAAGGTCTTATGTGTCCGGAGGATTGACCAGTACAGCGATTAAGTATCCTAATGAAACCAATCCTTATATGAAGGGGCTTAAATCGGCTCATTCAATGTCGTTAAAGGGTATGAATCTGGATATAGCCGGATGAAAACCGTTGTATAAAAATATATAAGAGTAAAATGATATCAATGATATATTTAATAAGGAATCCGAAAGGATTCCTTGTCTTATGAAAGGGAAAAGGGTTTATACGATAATGAAAGGTAAATCGGTAAGTGTTCTTAAATCCATTACGAGGGAGCAATTGCTGGGAAATTATTCCAAATTAACGGGATATGTTTTACTGTATCTTTTATTGCAGTTTACGGTGGCTCAGATATTGGTGATGATCAATATTGATAATGTATTTATACGGCTTCTGGTTAATTTCATCCAATCGGTTTTTACAAATATATTTGTTATAGGCCTATACAGGGTATGTATGCTTACCGTACGGTCACAACAGGTTTCGCTTAAAGAGTATTTTTATGCATTTACCCATGATCCCGATAAGGTTGTCATAATCAGTGCCGTAATGATGTTATTTGTTTCGTTGATATACATACCGGTAATTTTGCCCCGGGATGCGGTATTACAGCTGGGAATGGGTGAAGGTACCCTTTTGCTGATAAAGTGTGTCTGGATGTGTGCGGGACTTATAATATATGTGTTTTTTATGATCCATATTGCTTTGTGGATAATGCTTTATATAGAACGTCCTGAGCTCTCTTCGGGAGAAATACTTTTATTGAGTAAACGGGTTATGAAAAATCATAAGCTGAGATATTTTTATTTATTATTTAACCAGCTTGGGGTTGTGTTATTGATAATTCTTACGGCTACAATAGGTTCGTTGTGGCTGATGCCGTATATATGTGTGCTGAATATAAATTTTTATGAGGATGTGAAAGGAGAAACCGATGGATATCTTATTGAAGCTTAAAGATGAGCTTAAGGTTGAAAAATGGCAGGTAGAGGCAGCAGTTAAGCTTATTGATGAGGGCAATACGATACCCTTTATTGCCAGATACCGAAAGGAAGTAACAGGGTCTTTGAACGATGAAATACTCCGAGATCTTAATGAAAGGCTTACTTATCTTAGAAATCTTGAAGACAGGAAAGCCCAGGTATTGGCAAGCATAGAAGAACAGGGAAAGCTTACGGAAGAATTAAAAGCAGATATTGAGGCTGCAGAGACTTTGGTAGTTGTGGAGGATCTTTACAGACCATATAAGCCTAAAAGGAGAACTCGCGCAACTATAGCGAAAGAAAAGGGTCTTGAGCCGTTGGCGGATATTATCATAAAACAGGAAACCGTAAGGCCGATACCGGAAGAGGCGGAAGCTTATGTTGATGAAGGTAAAGATGTCAATTCCGCAGAAGAGGCAATAGAAGGAGCGAAGGATATTCTTGCGGAGATTATTTCCGATCAGGCCGAATATCGGATTTATATAAGACAGATAACTTTTGAAGAAGGAAAGCTTGTTTCAAGTGCCAAGGATGAAAAACAACAGTCGGTATATGAAATGTATTATGATTATGAGGAACCGCTTAATAAAGTAGCAGGACACAGGGTCCTTGCCATAAACAGAGGTGAAACGGAAAAAATACTTACCGTAAAGGTATTGGCACCTACGGAAAGAATACTGACTTACCTTGAAAAGAAGGTCATTATATCCGATAATCCCAATACTTTACAGATTTTGAAGGAGACGGTTGCTGATGCATATGACAGACTTATTGCTCCTGCCATAGAACGTGAAATAAGAAATGAACTGACGGAAAAAGCTGAAGACGGTGCAATATCTGTCTTTGGCAAGAATCTTGAACAACTGCTTATGCAGCCTCCCATTGCAGGACAGGTTGTACTGGGATGGGATCCGGCTTTCAGAACAGGATGTAAATTGGCTGTGGTGGATGAAACCGGAAAAGTATTGGATACAACGGTTATTTATCCCACAGCTCCTCAGAATAAGGTTAAAGAGGCGAAAGCAACAGTAACTGAGCTTATTAAAAAGTACGGTATAACACTCATATCGGTAGGTAACGGTACTGCATCCAGAGAATCGGAAATGATCATAGTGGATCTTTTGAAAGAAATAAATGTTAAATCAGGTGGTACACCGGTGCAGTATATTATTACCAATGAAGCCGGAGCTTCCGTTTATTCGGCCAGCAAACTGGCAACAGAGGAATTTCCTAATTTTGATGTGGGACAAAGAAGTGCAGCTTCCATCGCAAGGCGGGTACAGGATCCGTTATCAGAGCTTGTAAAAATAGATCCTAAGTCTATCGGGGTCGGACAATATCAGCATGATATGAACCAGAAGAAACTTTCGGAGTCGCTTGACGGAGTTGTTGAGGACTGTGTTAATAAAGTAGGAGTTGATCTTAATACGGCATCAGCTTCTTTGTTGAGTTATATTTCCGGAATATCCAAAGTAATAGCCAGGAACATAGTGGATTATCGCGAAACCAATGGCAGATTTGTAAACCGCAGCCAGTTGCTAAAGGTTGCAAAACTGGGCCCCAAAGCATATGAACAATGTGCCGGTTTTATGAGGATAAGCGGAGGTGATAATCCCCTGGATGCCACAAGCGTCCATCCGGAGTCCTATGATGCGGCGCTAAAGCTTCTTGATAAGCTGGGACTTACAATGGAGGAAGTTAAAAATATGCAGATGAAAGCCTCTGCATCTGCATATCCGACAGGTGATAAAGAGACTGCGGCTTCAGAAGGACAGGAAAAAGAGAAGAATAAAGGGGACAGAAAGAAACGTCCTATCGTAAGGAACAGCAATACGGCAATGGGGCAGGCCCTTTTGGCAGCGATGGGTAATGCCGGTTATGAGAAGGATGAAATAAAAGGTGTTGTAAAAACGGATAAACCGGTTAAAGAAAAGAAAATATCCGCCCTTGGTATGTTGGAAAGAAAAATCGCGGATAAGAGGAAGCTTGCAGAAGAATTGGGGATCGGTGAGATCACATTAACGGATATTGTTAAGGAACTTGAAAAACCTGCCAGAGATCCCCGAGATGATATGCCAAAACCTATATTGAGATCCGATGTACTTGAAATGAAAGATCTGACACCGGGCATGGTCCTTAAGGGTACGGTAAGAAATGTGATAGATTTCGGAGCTTTTGTGGATATAGGAGTTCACCAGGATGGTTTGGTTCATATTTCTCAGATGTCGGAGAAGTTTATAAAACATCCTTTGGAGGCAGTCTCCGTTGGAGATATAGTAGATGTTAAAGTGCTGGAAGTTGATATGAATAAAAAACGTATATCATTAACTATGAAATTATAAAAACAGTAAAAATAAAAACCGGCAAAGAGTCAATGCTTTGCCGGTTTTGAAGTAAAAAATCATTTCACATCGAAGTAGCTATTGCAGGTTTTACAATGATATGCTCCTGGTTTTAAGATATCTCCCGAAGATTTAAGCTCTATTTTTTCCTGGTTGGTTTCATGGCAATAAGGACATTCGATAACCTTATGGTATGCTTTGGAAGCAAGATCTGTTTCCATAAAACCTCCATTTACATTTTCCATTAGATCATCTGAGATTTTTTTTGTCATAATCAACACTCCTTTCATAGAGTTTTGTAATACATACTTAATGGAATCACATTTCACTATTATTGTAGCAGTATTTGGTGAATATGAAAAGAGGGATTGATTTTATTTCACATAATTTTCACTTTATATTTGGCTATTTCTTTATATTTAACTTTATGGTATACTAAATTGATATAATTTTGTATTTATGCATATAAAATCACGGGGTTTTGGAATGAAAGTAGAATTTGATGTAAAAATGACAGTTCCTGTCATGTACGATTATATGATGTATCATACGGTTACGGGAGTGCAGTTTTGGCTGGTGGTTGCGATCGCTGTAATGCTTGGCTGCGTATATCCGTATTCTAAAAATCCGCTTTATATCCTGGCGGCGGTGGTAGTTCTTGTTTATCTTCCGATTGAAAGATATATCCAGGCTAAAAAACAGGTGGCACTTAATCCGGTGTTTAAAGAAACACTTCATTATACTGTTGATGAAGAAAAAATGTCAGTGGATGTGCTTGAGGAACATATGGATGCAAGGCTTGATTCGATCGCAAAGGTCAGAAGTACAAAGAAAAGCCTGATCCTTTATACCAACAGGATAACGGCAACGATCTTTCCTAAGGAAGCAATGGGAGAGGATTACGATAAGGTAGTTAAGCTTATACGGCAGGGAGTTCCTGCGGAACGTGTAAAGATTAAATGAATAATAAATCGGGTTAAAGACAGAGAATGATCAGGGAAACGTACAGTAGTGAAGAAACAGAGGGATTTGCAAGGAAACTGGGTATAAAAGCGAAGCCCGGAGATATATATACGCTGGTGGGTGATCTGGGTACCGGTAAAACAGTATTTGCCCAGGGGTTTGCGAAAGGCCTGGATATTAAAGAATATGTTAACAGTCCCACCTTTACCATATTGCAGATTTATGAAGGAGGAAGGATCCCGTTCTATCATTTTGATGTTTACAGGATAGAAGAACCTGAGGAAATGGAAGAGATCGGTTATGAAGATTATTTTTTTTCCGAGGGAGTAACTCTGATAGAATGGGCGGATATGATAGAGGATCTGATCCCTGAAAAAGCTCACAGGATAATCATAACCAAGGATCTGAGTAAGGGAATTGATTACAGAAAAATAAAGATTGATGAATAAGGATATAAGCGTGACCTTATTGTAAAGAGGATAGAATGAAAATACTGGCAATAGACAGCTCGGGTCTTGTGGCAACCGTTGCTGTATTGGAAGACAATAGAATGCTTGCGGAATACACGATAAATTTTAAGAAAACCCACTCTCAAACCCTGGTTCCGATGATGAATGAAATAAAGGAAATGATCGAACTTGATCTTAATACGATAGATGCCATTGCAGTGGCAAAAGGACCGGGTTCTTTTACGGGACTCAGGATAGGATCGGCAACTGCAAAGGGATTGGGATTGGCGTTGAAGAAACCGATTATTTCCGTTCCGACACTGGATGCACTTGCTTTTAATCTGTGGGGATGTGAGAGATATATTTGTCCCATGATGGATGCCAGACGAGAGCAGGTATATACGGGCGTATATCATTTTTCAAAGGGTGAACTGATAATAGATAAGGAAGGATGTGCGATTCCGGTAAAGGAATTGATCGAGTACATAAATGAACAGGGAAAGGAAACTGTATTCCTGGGAGATGGTGTTCCGGTATATAAAAATGCACTGGAGGAGGGGCTTAGGGTTTCTTTTGATTATGCCCCCGGGCATGCGGCAGGACAAAGAGCGGGAGCTTTGGGAGTGCTTGCTTTAAGATATTTAAAAGACGGAATAACGGAAAGTGCGGCAGATCATAAACCCGATTATCTTCGGTTGTCCCAGGCGGAACGGGAAAGAGCCGAAAAACTCGGTAATAAACAGAGTTGATGATCATGTTATGAAAACATTTTATCAAATGGGTAATCAATATGAATGTAATAATAGATGATATGACAGAAGGTGATCCGGAAAAGGTGGCAAGGCTTGAAAAGGAGAACTTTACTTCCCCCTGGACCGTAAATGATTTTAGTAATATTTTAAGTTCCGGGGATTCCGGCTGTGTTGTTGCCAGACTGGGGGATGAAATAGTCGGTTGTGTCGTATACCGTAATATCCTTGGAGATGTGGACATAACCAATGTTTCGGTAGATAAAAGATACAGAAGATGCGGGATTGCTCATAAACTTATGAGAGCAGCCCTTGAAAAGGGTAAGAGTATTGGAGGGGAACGATTTACATTGGAAGTAAGAGCAACAAATGTTGCGGCAATAAAGCTTTATGAGTCTTTTGGATTCATTGTGGAAGGAATACGCAGGAATTTTTATAAATATCCCACCGAAGACGGGCTTATTATGTGGCTTCGATAAGTGGTAAATATTATCTGAAAGAAACATATTCCGGACTTTGAGATATAAGACAGGATAAATAATATAAATAAGTATATAAAATAAATATACAGAATAGGAATAATTTAGATATGTTGGATGTGTGTCTGCTGGGTACCGGTGGTATGATGCCGTTACCATACAGATGGCTTACGGCGTTAATGATGCGTTATAACGGAAGCTCAATTTTAATAGATTGCGGGGAAGGAACTCAGATCGCAATGAAGGAGAAGGGATGGAGCCCGAAACCTATAGATGTAATGTGTTTTACACATTTTCATGCAGATCATATAAGCGGATTGCCGGGAATGCTCTTATCCATGGGCAATTCGGAAAAGACATCTCCCCTGCTGATCATAGGCCCAAAGGGACTGACTAAAACAGTCAATAGTCTGCGGGCCATAGCTCCCGAACTTCCCTTTGAAATTGAATTTAAGGAAATAAAGGATGAGGAAGAAGAAATACAGCTGGATGGTTACAGACTTAAGGCTTTTAAGGTAAAACATAATGTTATATGTTATGGGTACAGTATCTGTATTGATCGAATAGGGAAATTTTCGGTGGACAGAGCCAAAGAAGCGGGGATACCGGTTCAGATGTGGAATCCCTTACAGAAAGGCAATACAGTTGAGTATAACGGAAAGATATTTACACCGGAAATGGTTCTGGGACCGCAAAGAAAAGGTATTAAACTTACGTATTGTACCGATTCAAGACCTGCGGATCTCATAGTTGAAAATGCGAAAGATTCCGACCTTTTTATTTGTGAAGGGATGTATGCCGAGCCGGGTATGGAACAAAAGGCAAAAGAACATAAGCATATGACTTTTTATGAAGCGGCAAAGATGGCAAAGAAGGCGAAGGTAAAAGAAATGTGGCTTACACATTACAGCCCTTCGTTATCATATCCCGGGAACTATGAAAAGGCCGTTAAAGAGGTTTTTCCAAATACTGTAGTAGCAAAGGATGGCAGAAGTACTGAACTGGATTTTGAAGACTGATATATAAGGCTAAAAGATATTGCTTGTTTATGAAGCGGAGAGAGTATGGCACGTAAAAAGGAAGAAGGACTAAAACGAACATTGATCCTTATTGTGCTGGCAGCGGTAGTTGTCGGTGGCTTTGCCATGCTCGCTTTTAGGAACAAGCCTGATACGGCAACTCCGGCAATGCTTACACCGGTGGAAGAAGCCATGGCCAGAAATCTTGATAATAATTATCCGGCAACGCCTAAAGAAGTTCTTAAATATTACAGTGAATTGACAAGATGTTTTTACAGTGAACAATATACAGAAGAGCAGCTGAGAGAACTGGCATATAAATCCCGTCAGTTATTGGATGATGAGCTAAGAGCCCAACAGACGGATGAAGAGTATGTAAATGCATTAAGAGCGGACATAGATATCTTTAAAAGCCATGACAGGAACATTTCCAGTTATTCCGTATCCAGTGCAACCGATATAGATTATTATAATTATGAAGGTTCGGATTGGGCAAAAGCATTGTGTGTTTTTACCGTGCGCGAAGGTCATGCCATGATAGCTACGCAGGAAGAATTTTTATTGAGAAGAGACACAACCGGACATTGGAAAATTTTTGGATGGCGGCTTTATGATGATGATAATGAGGTTGAATAAATGGAAGCAAAGCAAAGGGATGTTTTTATATTGGCTATAGAAAGTTCCTGCGATGAGACTGCAGCGGCAGTTGTCAGAAATGGCCGTGATGTGCGGTCTAATGTTATTTCATCACAGATAGATCTTCATACTTTATATGGAGGAGTGGTTCCGGAAATAGCGTCAAGAAAACATATTGAGAAAATAAATCAGGTAATAGAACAGGCTCTGCAGGAGGCCGATTGTGATCTTAAGGATATGGATGCAATAGCGGTTACGTATGGACCGGGGCTGGTGGGAGCACTTCTCGTAGGCGTTGCGGAAGCAAAGGCCATCAGTTTTGCAACAGGGATCCCTCTTATTGGTGTGCATCATATTGAAGGGCATATTTGTGCTAATTATATAGAACATAAAGAATTGGAACCTCCGTTTGTGTCTCTGGTTATTTCCGGGGGACATACTCATCTTGTTAAAGTGGTTGATTATGGAAAGTATGAGATACTTGGACGTACAAGGGATGACGCGGCAGGGGAGGCTTTTGATAAAGTAGCCCGTGCTGTCGGCTTGGGATATCCGGGAGGCCCTAAGATTGATATGGTATCAAAAAAAGGTAATCCCGAAGCTATTGATTTTCCCAGGGCAAAAGTAAGAGACGGAGAGTTTGATTTTTCTTTCAGCGGATTAAAATCAGCGGTGCTTAATTACCTGAACACTGAAAAAATGGCGGGCAGGGAAATAGTTACCGAGGATGTTGCTGCTTCTTTTCAAAAAGCGGTTACGGATGTTTTGGTGGAACATTCTATGAATGCATTGGAAACATATGGATTTAAAAAGTTTGCAATTGCCGGGGGAGTTGCTTCGAACAGTGCCATCCGTTCCAGTATGAAGGAAGCCTGTTTAAAAAAAGGTATTGATTTTTATTATCCTTCGCCGGTTTATTGTACGGATAATGCGGCTATGATAGGTGTTGCCGGATATTATGAATTTATACAGGGAAAGAGGAGCGATCTTTCGTTAAATGCAGTCCCGAATCTTAAGTTGGGATAGACTTTGACGGAGTTATTTATGGATGGGATAGGTTTCATGTACGAGAAGGTAAATATGAGTGAAAAATGTGCGGCAATAATATTGGCGGCCGGAAAAGGTAAACGAATGAATTCGGATATTGCAAAACAGTATTTGGAACTCGATGGAAAACCGGTGCTTTATTATTCTTTAAATGTTTTTCAAAAAAGTTTTATAGATGAAATAGTTGTAGTTGCTGCCGAAGAAGACAGAGAATATGTAAAGGAACAAATTGTAGTAGGATATGGGATATCAAAAGTGTCGCAAGTAGTAACGGGAGGAAAGGAGAGATATCATTCGGTTATGTGCGGACTCAGGGCCTTGAACCGGTGTGATTATGTTTTTATACATGATGGTGCCCGTCCTTTTGTTGATGATGAAATTCTTGCCCGTGCATTGGATATGGCAAGAAATAAAGGCACGGCCGTTGCGGCTATGCCCGTTAAAGACACAATAAAAATAATAGATGATAACGGTGCGGCGGTTCAAACCCCCGAAAGATCCTGCGTCTGGCAGATGCAGACCCCGCAGGTTTTTTTGTATAACGAAATATATTCCGCTTATGAGAGTATGCTTAAGGATGAGGAAGAATTGTTTAAGAGAGGGGTTAAAATAACGGATGATGCAATGGTTATGGAAATGTATGGAAAAAGGAAGGTGTATGTATCCGAGGGCTCATATCGAAATATAAAAATAACCACACCGGAAGATATGGAAATTGCGAAAATATTGCTATAAAAACCTAAATATAAAAAAGCAATGTTATTTTAAAAAAGTGATTGACATTGTCTTGTTGGTTTGATATTATACTAAATGCGCTGGCGAGAATCTGGCCAGCGTAAAATAATGGGTAAATCATAGACCGGGGAGAGGTATCGAAGTGGTCATAACGAGGCGGTCTTGAAAACCGTTTGCCTTCACGGGCACATGGGTTCGAATCCCATCCTCTCCGCTGAACGCTTTTGCGTTTTAATTAAATAAGTATCTGTTTCAGTTGTTTTGGAAAGATCCTTTTGATGCTATCGGTTTGGTTCCGTAGTTGAGGAGAAGTACCCAAGCGGCTGAAGGGGCTCCCCTGGAAAGGGAGTAGGTCGTTAATAGCGGCGCGAGGGTTCAAATCCCTCCTTCTCCGTTTGATTTCTAGTGATTGAAACAGTTTAGAACCTTGAAAATCTAATAGTATAAACCATCCCTGAAAAATTTCAAAAATTTTATTTTTCAGAACGACCCTAAGTAAATATTTAGGATTGATCATAAGGAAGGCCATCAAAGATGGAAGGCCTTATGACAAAGGATAAGC
>JAILKH010000021.1 GCA_024693925.1 Lachnospiraceae bacterium
GAGGTTTGCCGATTCTTCATGCCTCGGTTTCTGCAAAATGGACAATGAGAAGTGATAGGGCACAGAACAGTCGTACTGAAGCGTTGAATCTCATTCGTAACCGCAAAGGTAATTTGCCGCATATAGTCGTTGTCACTGGTGAGCCGATGCCAGCAAGGATTGCTTCATTAGCGCTTGGTACTGGAGATATTGATTGTGTATATCATTTTGCCTTATATGAATTGGTAGAGGCAACGAAGGAAATTGGTGCCGAGGATGCACTTGAAATGCTAAATGTATTAATTGAGGGGAAAAGACTTAAGGATATAAGTGATTTGCCTATAGATTTAGCAATTTAACAGCGTGCATGATAAACGGAATCTTGATAATTGACCGTAGATACCCAGAAAGAGCTCGCCTTCACATCGGGCGGGCTCTATGCATTTACGTTTCTTCAGAAATTGACACGGAATATATGCTGTATTAGTTGATGTATAGATGGATAGATGCAGGTAAATATTATAAAAGGAGACGGTATTACGCAATGTTTTATTAGAGCATATGACGGCGAGGGAAAATGGGATGAATATATTGCTAATGAACCTTAGGTTGTCAAAAATGTTTGAGCGAAGATCGAAATTGAGCCAATCAATGTGGTTATTGCAAACGGGAAAGGATAATACTTTCTATGCTGAAAAACCAAAGAAAGAGATAAAGTGGAAATATATTGAACGCTACTATTTGAGCATATAGTTCTGATAGATATAAAATCGCGTGTTTTTAAGAATAGTTGTAGTGATTATAAGGAGTAGAGTTGACTCCGTATAGTAGTATTCCACATATGTTAATGCCCGCAATTACAGTCTCTGATAAAGCTCTTGAAGCAATAAAATTGATTGATGAAGAAATGCGGAAAAGGTATAAGAAGTTTGCTGAGTTAAATGTAAAGAATATAGATTCATTCAATAAGGCGGTTCCAGAAGATGATAAGATGCCGAGAATTGTTGTAATTGTGGATGAGTATATGGAAATGATGTTTCAGGCACACATGGATCTTGAAATGTACATTGCAAGCCTTTCTAGATTGGCTAGAGCATCTGGAATACATTTGGTATTGGCTACACAGCGGACGTCTTCAGATGTTATCACAAGCAGTATAAAGGCAAATATTCCATGTAGGGCATCATTTACTGTGGTCGATTGGCGGGAATCAAAAACCATTATTGATCGCACTGGTGCTGAACGCCTATTGGGTAATGGAGATATGTTATATTCATTGGCGGATTCTTCAATACCGATACATGCTAAGGCTTCGTATATAAGCTATGAGGAAGTAGATCGAGTTATTGAAGCTATAAGTTAAGATGCTTATTCATTTTTGTATAAGCGCAATGGCACCAGGAGGGGCAGTAACTGATGCTGAATATTTACAAGTGAGATAAATGAGAACCTGAGGAAAGAAGAGTGGAAAAGAATGTCAATGGTAGAATTATCCGATGAACAGAATCTATTCATAGAGAAAGCGCTTGAAGGACAAAATATTCTTGTTGATGCATGTATAGGTAGCGGTAAGACAACTGCCATACAGCATCTTTGTGATGCAATACCTTCAAAGAAGAAAATTCTTTATCTGACTTATAATAAGCTCTTAAAACTTGATGCCAGATCCAAGATAAAAAAGCGAAATGTTCTTGTTACCAATTATCATGGATATGCGTATTATCTTCTGAGAAGGCTTGGTGTACAGTCAGGAATTTCAGATCTCATACAGGAGGTTTTAAGACGCAAGCCGTCTATTCCCCGCTATGATGTTTTAGTAATAGACGAGTACCAGGACATAGAACAGGAACTGGCAGAACTGCTTGAGCTTATAAAGAATGATAACCCCGGCATACAGATAGTTGCCGTGGGCGATATGCAGCAGAAGATTTATAATAAGACTACCCTCAACATTGCTGAATTCATAAATGGTTTTCTCGGAAAATATACTAATCTGGAGTTTACCAAGTGCTTTAGGCTGTCTGCTGATCACGCTGCAATGCTTGGAAGAATATGGAACAAGACTATAGTGGGCGTAAATCCGAACTGTAAGATCAGCTACATGAAGGAAGCTGATGCAGTAGCCTTTCTTGCTGAACAGGACCCTAAGGATGTACTTTGCCTTGGGGCGAGGACCGGATCACTTGCGGATACGTTAAACACTCTGGAAGAAGAATATCCGGACAAATACAACAAATTCAATGTATATGCCAGCATATCGGACTCAGATTCCCTTGGATCAACGGAACCTAATGAGAATTCCGCTATTTTTACAACATATGACAGCAGCAAGGGCTTGGAACGCAGGATTGTTGTGCTGTTTGATTTTACTGAAAGCTATTGGATGGTAAGGATAAGGAAGCCGCTTCAGTCCTATGAGATACTGCGGAATATATTTTGTGTTGCGGCAAGCAGGGGTAAGGAACAGATAATTTTTGTAGTTCCCGGTGAAGCACTGCTATCCGAACAGACCCTTTCAACACCCGAAGAAGAGAATACAAAGTTCGATAATATGGAAATATCGGATATGTTTGACTTTAAGTTTAAGGAGGATGTTGAAAACTGCTTTAGTTTGATAAATTATAAAATGATAAAGACAGAAGACAATTCTGTTATAAATATAAATAACAAGGATGGGCTTATAGATATTTCCCCCTGTATAGGCATATTTCAGGAGGCATCCTTTTTCAATGGTTATGACATAGATGATAGTATTATGTTCCATATCATGGTAGATGAAGATAAGAGATACCTATATACGGATGAAGTTAAGGAATCATCACTTGAGCAGAAAATTCTGTTTATGACATCATTGGAAACAAGACAGAACCGGTACCGGAATCAGGTGTCGGTGCCGTTTATAAGTGCATCGGAGAAACAGGCAGTTCACGATAGGCTTGCCACTGTATTTACACCGGATGAAACTGTACAGGCAGGATGCGTTATACATTTCTCTGACAAGAAAAATGGGGACATACTTTTTTCTGCATTCGGTATGTCGGATGTGATAAAGGACGATATCGTATATGAGCTGAAATTTGTATCCGAACTTACCCATGAACATTTCCTTCAGTGTGCAAGCTATGTGGTTGCACTCGGCTTTAAGAAGGGAATACTTTGGAATGTGCATGATAACCAGATGTATGAGATTTCCGTACCGAGCAAGAAGAAGTTTCTGGATGCGGTTTCGGTAGCTGTTACCAAGCATAGGCTTGATAAGTATTATGCACCAGACAAAACTGCTATTGTGGTCCGTAATATGGGATACAGTCTGTATAGCGAATAGGCGGGTAAAATATGAAAATTGCGGTTATTGATACTGAAACTACATGGGGCGATGAGGTGATGTCCATCGGAATGGTGATTGCTGATGGAACAGACTTTTCACCCATAGAACTAAAATATTATGTCATTGATCCCGTATATAAAGCCGGTGGACTGTATTCATATGAGATGTTTAAGTATTTCAAGAAAAAGGCTCAGATCACCACAAGGGCCAAGGCATTGAAGGAACTTGATGGATGGCTAAAAAATCATGGGGTAAAACAAGTATATGCCTATAACGCCTCATTCGATAAAGGACATCTTAAGGAGTTTTCTTCATACGAATGGTATGACATCATGAGGATTGCGGCATATAAACAATATAACCCTTTCATAACGGAAGACGCTGATTGTTGCAAAACAGGCCGGCTTAAAAGGGCTTATGGTGTGGAACCAATGACAAGATTAATATCTGGGAATCATCGATATTTGGAGACACATAATGCTTTGCAGGATGCTTTGGACGAATTGGATATTATGAGAATGCTGGGCTTACCGGTTAATGCATATGGTGTGGCAAGGTTATAAATATGATATTAAGGGTGTAGGGAAAAAAGATGAAAATAATTGTATACAAAGGGTTTGCCAAGGACTTCCTTAATTCAGTGGATGAAGAGCCACTTGTAAAAGGGCGTATAGAGAAAAAGAAGAATGTCACTCATTTCGATAAGAAAATGAGAAAACAGCTTAGCGCTGCTTTGCTTGAACTTGACGAAGATGATAGCGCATGGATTACATATGAAGAGTACTCGCTGATAAAAAACAGAATCGATGATGCTATAGAAGAAGACGGTCTTGAAGTCACCATTTATAGAAACAACCTGTATCCGGACTATTATCCGATTGAATTTACGCTTAATGAGGAACAGGTAAGAGAAATAACGGATACACTGAACGGAGACATGAATGATGGTCAAAGTGAAGAGTGCCTGAGATTTATCTCAATCTATAATGCCTTAGTAGATGCCGATGGGAATTTGTTTGGAAGTTTTAACAACTACGAGTATGATTTTTCTAGAAAATGCAAAGTCATCGATTATTATCCCAGCAGTTTAAGATTAGGAAAAAAAAACGGTGCCGAGGATTATTCTCTTTTTCTAAATGAAGATATTGATACATATCTTAGAAATCTGGTGGAGATAAAACGCTCAAAACCGAAAACCATAAGCCTAAAATCAACAAATGGTGATGTTGCACGACGAATACAGATGTCTCTGCAGGCATACTGTGTTGAAAATGGAATTCGCCTTGTAAAGTCAAAAGAACAACTTCCTGAACATGAAGAATTAAATAGGGAGCTAGTTAATATTGCTAAGAATGAAATAGGAATAGAAGGATTTGAGGGTTTCAGAAATATTAAGATCTATAAGAATCCGGATATCAATAATGAGGTCATAGATATATCGCAGTCGCAGATAATTCAGGAGATTATAAATCAGGCAGAAAATTCCTATGATGAAGAGAAGGGATTCAGGGATATCTTTATAACGGCCTCAACAGGTGCCGGAAAGTCTGTTATGTTTCAGATTCCGGCTGTATATTTGGCAAAAAAGTATCACAAGCTAACGATTATTATAGAGCCTGTTAAGGCACTTATGCAGGATCAGAAGGAAAAGCTAAATCGGTCAGGATATGATCGAGTAGAGGTTTTCAATTCAGATCTTATCACTCAGGCAGAGAAAGAAGCCGTTCTCAAAAAAATAAAAGACGGACTTATAGATCTCTTATATCTAAGTCCGGAGACACTCTTGTCATATTCTATTGAGACGATTATAGGTGACCGTGAAGTTGGGCTTGTGATTGTTGATGAGGCTCATATTGTTACTACATGGGGAGTAGGATTCCGGCCAGACTACTGGTATCTGGGAGGTTATTTAAATAAGCTGAGAAACAGAATAAATGTTAAGAAAAAGAAGGAAATGCAGCGGAAGATTTTCAGATTTCCTATCTGCGCTTTTACTGCAACTGCTATTAATGGCGGTGAAGATGATACTGTAAGTGATACAATAATCAGTCTGTATATGGAGAATCCGATAAAGTATCTGGGGTATGTCAGGAGAGATGACATAAGCTTTGAGATTAATTGTGCGAAAAATGATAAAAAACTTCCAAGAAATATATATGAGCAGAAGAAGAGCACTGCATTGGATAAAAGGATTAAGGGGTGGATTTCTTCGGGTGAGAAAACAATTGTTTATTTTCCTTACGCATCAATGGCATATGATGCGCAAAAAGGGCTTGGGGGCTTTGTGGATATTACCACAAGTGAAAGAATTGGTCTGTATACAGGCCGTAATATGAATGACCTTAGTAATGTGGCTTTTAACGAGAGCAAGAAGCAGACATTTGAGGATTTTCGAAGTGGGGCAAAATCAATAATATATGCTACCAAGGCTTTTGGCATGGGGGTTGATGTAAATGATGTTGTGAATGTGTACCATTATGCAGCGAGTGGAAACCTTTCTGATTATGTTCAGGAAATAGGAAGGGCGGCTAGAAAAACTACATTAACAGGATGTGCAATAACTGACTTCTATTCAAATGACATTACATTTATGAAGGTTCTCTTTGGAATGTCGCAGATACGCCAGTACCAGATAAAAAAGGTGTTAGAAGGCATATATGATACTTACAAAAATAGAAATGGTGAAAGAAACTTCTTAATATCACCGGAATCATTTACGTATATTTTTAAAGGGAAAAATGAAGACGCATGTATAAACAAACTGAAAACTTGTCTTCTGATGCTCGAAAAGGATTTCTATGACAAATATAACTTTAAGGTTTTAATATCGCGTCCGCAGAGTGTGTTCACCAAGGCGTTTATAAGTGTCAATAAAGAATATGAAAGTGAAGTGCTTAATTCAGAGTATGGAAAATATATGAAATTTGTTGCTCCGGGAAGGAACAAAGAAAAACAGCCAGACGGAAGCCTGCTTAGTGACGGCGGGGATATTTATATGCTGGATCTAAAGAGCGTATGGGAAAAATTTTATCCTGACATCTCATTCCCGCAGTTTAAATACTGGTACTTTAATGCAAATTCCACAGCAAAGGATAAGATTGATATAATGCCGTCTGTTAGAAGTAATATAGCCCCACGGCAGAAAGTTACTATTGAATCAAGGGGAGATTATTCATTATCGGAACTAAGAGAGGTCATTCTGCAGGATTTTGAGTATATTGCTGATAAGCTTTATAAGGAATTCAGAAAAAAATATTTTACGACGGATGATTTCATAAAGGTCATAAAGGAAAAATATGGGATGACAAAGGCAAGGATTATTGCCAATTCCATATTTGACCTAGTGGATCCGGATGGTAGATGTGTAAAGCATAGAAATGGTGAGAGCTCCGGAAAAACATTCTATACCCTTTCTAACGGGAATTTTAAAGAGCAACTGCGGAAGCCTGTTTTAAAGGCTGGAATTATGCGTTTCATATCAAGAGAAGAAGGAAGTACTTCTTATACTGGATACATAAGTTTGATATCGGATGATAAGTCGAATACTGCACTTAAACTCTTATCTATTTTTGACTACATAACATATGAAATTTCGGGCGGAGAGGAACCTGAGATTTTTATACGTCTAAATGATCCTAACAAGGTTAGAAGTATTGTGATGGGAAATATTAAGTACACTAATAACTATGTAACAAAGGCAAAACAAAAGCATGATAGGGATGTTGCTATTATCCAGAGATTTTTTAAGGATCTACAAACGGATAAAGAAAGATGGGACTACATAGAGGATTATTTTTTAGGAAAAAATGTGATCGATTATATCGATGAAATTGAAGATGCAGACGATGAAGACTAATGCGTACAGGTATTGTGTATATATGAAAGGAGAATGAATACATGCATTACGAGTGGGATGCGGCAAGAGCTGAATACATTAAGCATATGGAGAGGATTTTTGCAAAACATTGCTCAACAACCAGCTATACAAATGGAAGCTACAGGTATCCAGTTTATTATAGGAAAGATGGAAAGAATTGTCGCACGAATGGTATTGCTAATGTTACTATGAAAGAAATTCCATCTATGCAATATAAATTTGGTACACACAGAATGGATATAGGAGCAGCACTGATAGAAATATTAGATTTTTTGGAAAGTCACCAAGGTGAAGATTTTTGTTTAGATTTTGATAGCTTTTATGACGATAATGATGATTAAAACGATGTCTTCCATTAGAGTAATTAATTTATATAAACTTTATTAATAATTGTGTTGATAAAACTGATGCAAGAAATAATAAAAGAGGACAGATAATTGTAGATAAGTATTTGATTCACTGAATTGAATTAAATTGGTATGGCAGAAAAAAATTTAAAAGATATGAATACCAACATATCAAAAACAATTTCATACTACGATTCTAATGCTTCTGATTTTGCGAATGGCACAGCGGATGTTGTTTTCACGGACATCCAGGACCGTTTTTTGTCATATATTCCGAAGGAAGGATACATTCTTGACTTCGGCTGCGGTTCCGGAAGAGATACAAAGTATTTTTTATCCAAAGGTTTTCAAGTGGATGCAGTTGACGGTTCTTCAAAGCTCTGCGAGATTGCAAGCAGGAATACAGGGATAACTGTACGGAAGCTTTTGTTTTCCGAACTGGATGAGACAGAGAAGTATGACGGGATCTGGGCCTGCGCATCTATACTTCATCTGCCGAAATCAGAACTGGCACATGTTTTTGAGAAGATGATAAAAGCCGCCCGCCGGTCGGGTGTTATTTACACTTCATTTAAGTATGGAGATTTTGAAGGCTACCGCAATGACAGGTTTTTTACAGATTTTACTGAAGATTCAATGAATGAGTTTTTGGTAAAATGTTCGGAGATAGATGTTGCAGAGGGGTGGATATCTTCGGATGTCCGCCCGGGCAGAGAGGATGAGAAGTGGCTGAATATTATTCTGGTAAAGAAGACTTCCTGTTGAGTATAGAGGGGGAATATCATAATACACTTAACATCGAAGGTTTTTCGCTGATGTTAAAGGATCCGTCCTACTGCTATAAGTTTTACTGGCTGGAGGCATTAGTGCAGCTGATTTCCTGTGGGGTTACGGAGACTACTTTTGACGAAGTGATCAATGAGATGATCTGCGATGCCTGGTATTCCGTGAGGGAGTTTCATATTCATTTAAGCGGCATACCTGCAGACGGACAGATTCACGACGGACTGGAGCGTGCGGTATTAAAGCTGTCAGAGCTTAGCAGTCTGCCAGCAAATGCATCCCGTGTAGAGATCATCAACGCAATAAAGGAGCATGATGCGGAGCTCAAAACCTCAAAGGAACAGCTTACGAATATGGTTCCCTACCGTTCGCTGGCCGGCTTTTTCAAAGAGAGCCCGACAGAGGCTGACTGGGGAAGCATCCGCAGGATAACTGCATACATTGAGCGTATCAACAGGGAGGAAGTGATTCTTCCATATACCTTGGGGACATCGAGTAAGCTTAAGAAAGAGGTTTATTTCAATTCCGTATGGATGAGGATGATACAGGACAATACAGTTTCAATCCTGGGGTGGATCCGGTTTGAGAAAGTAAAGTGGCTGCAGAATAACAATCCTGAAGTGCCGGGATTAGTGTACAAGCTTCTTCCGATGGATGAGAAGATGCGGAAGTTAGGCAATGTCCGCAAGCTATGGGAGGGAATCCTGGATCTTACTGAGGTTAAGGATGTTTTTACCGGAGAGCCGGTTGTTCATAATGCATATCATGTGGATCATTTTATTCCCTGGTCTTTTGTGATGAATGATGAACTGTGGAACCTCATGCCCATGGACTCGTCACTTAATTCTGCCAAGAGCAATCGCCTTCCGAAATGGGATCCGTTTTTTGAAAGGTTTGCTGCAAACCAGTACCTTCTGTATGGATTCATCAATGAAAAG
>JAILKH010000049.1 GCA_024693925.1 Lachnospiraceae bacterium
TATTAATAAAACAAATTTTCGCTTTACGTTTTATTACTTTAGCAAAACTTTTAACCAAAATATTAATCCGAAATATCAACATCCGGTGCTATTATTATGCTATACTCCGGATAAGCTTCTTTTATTTCCTTATATAATATCTCCAATCCTTTTTGCGGCTCAATATTAAAATTCAGAACGGCATCGAAACGCATTTGCTTTTTTTGAAGATCAACATAAAATCCATGCATTTGTATGACCCAGTCATGAGAATTTACTTTTTTACGGACATCATTTTGTATTTTCGACGCCTCCCCTTCTGTATTATAAGAATAAAAACCTACTGCCGCCAAAACAACTCCGGTTTCCTGATACACTTTTGATTCCAGTCGTCTTGTAAGCGCATCAGCTTCTGCCACCGTCATTGTATCTTTTAATTCAACATGTACCGATGCCAGATTCTTATCCGGTCCATAATTATTTATCAATAGATCATATGCTCCTCTTACCTCCGGCTCCTTTACCAATATACTTTTAATAAGCAAACTCAGTTCCTTATCCGCTCGAACTCCAAGAATCTGATCCACCGTTTCCATGATCATTTCAAATCCCGACTTAATTATAATAACCGATATCAGTATTCCCACCCATGCTTCAAGGGATACATCGGTCAAAAGAAATATAACGGCACTGATCAAAACCGACGTGGAAAGTATGGCATCAAAAAGAGAATCGGATCCGGATGCTATCAAAGAACCGGAATTCACCTTCTTCCCCCGGTTCTTAACATAGCTTCCGAGTATTATCTTAACAATAACCGCCACCGCCAAAATAATAAGGGAAGTAATATTATAATCAGGCTTTTCATTATCAAAAATTTTCTTTAAAGACTCCACAAAAGAAGTTAACCCGGCATACATAACAATACCCGCCACTACCAGTGCCGTAAGGTACTCTACCCTCCCATAACCTAACGGATGTTTCTTGTCCGGAAGTTTGGAAGCCAGTTTTGTCCCGATGATAGTGATCACGGAAGAAAGAGCATCCGAAAGATTATTAACCGCATCCAATATAACAGCAATGGAATTTGACATCATTCCGATCACCGCCTTAAATACCGAAAGCAGTATGTTTGTCAATATACCTATTATACTTACCCTAACTATCACCTTATCTCTGTCTTCTACCAGTTTATCCTTCCCCGACTGCTTCATTTTCTAATTTCATCCTTTCTCTTTCTTCATATATTTATTGTAACTCCGGCCTGCAATTCACTTTTTTAGAGCGAGCATTCCGTAAAAAGCATCTTCCAGAATTTTCAGGTATCTGGCCTCCTCATATTCAACAGAATCATTTGAAACAAATGACGCAATACCATGGGCTGTACATAAGTAAGCGAAAAACATTTCCTTTGCTTCAACAATATCCATTTTGAGACCGCTTGATAAGATTTCGACCATTCCCGCATATTCCGGATTATTAAGGAATGATTTAATTTCTTCATCTCCGAATTTATTGCTTTGGAATATAAATCGAAACAGATTTTTTTCCTTATATCCAAACCTTACATGATTCAAACCAAGAGATATAAGAGTATTCTTATCTTCATTTTTTTTGGCGACAATATATAACGAATGATATTTTATTGCCACTTTATATACCTCTTCTCTCAGCTCCTCCACTCCATCATAATTATAAAGTATAGGCTGAGTCGAGCATTTAAGATGATCGGCTACATTTCTGACACTTAAATTTTCATATCCCTTTGACTTCACCACGTTAAAAGCAGCATCCAGAACCATCTGTCTCGTCACCCTGGCTTTAGGCGGCATATCCTTTTCCTCCTGATTTCTTAATTATTATCGAGTTATTATTACTTGCGTAATATTACAATCGTCATATAACGATAGTCATATTTAAAATCGTGCATTTTCGACATTTGTTTAAGGTTTTTAAAGATACATTTAAGAAATTTTAACATAAAAAATACTGGAGCATTTCATATTTTAATCTGCTTCCTTCAACTATTTCCGGCGGAAGAAGAGCTCTTGCCACAAGCTTAAGATCTTCCGATTCTATATCCACCCTTTTAAGATTCGCATAATCTCCGTCAATACTAACAACTTCATAATACCAGGTCTCCATATTACCTCCTTAATATATAAATGTTTTTAATACCTGCCTTTTACACCCTTTCCCACAATGTCACTTTACTCACAACCTCCCTTTCACCGCAAACCATTCCAATACATTTTATCACACTTAGCATATATATCGAAATATATTGATGATTAACATTAAATTTTTATTTTACTCTGTATGACGTTTTTCCGATCTCAAACATAGATATATCGGTTTGAACCTAACTAATTTTCCATACAGATGATTTTTTAATTCTACAGAAATAT
>JAILKH010000104.1 GCA_024693925.1 Lachnospiraceae bacterium
ATAACCAATACTTTTAAGAGTATCCTGTCAAATTCGATCACACTGATTTTTGCTCTGGCAGCAATGTTTAAAAAGAACTGGATACTTGCAATACTTGGGATAATAGTTATCCCGCTTTTTGTAATACCCACAAGACGTGCCGGAAAAACAAGATGGACGTTGACAAATGAAGCACAGGCCTGTAATGATGAGGTTAACGGTATTCTTAATGAGACATTGTCGGTGAGCGGACAGTTGCTGGTAAAGCTTTTTGGTAAAGAGGAAGAGGAATATGAAAGATATCGGGAAGTAAATAATAAGATGATAGGCTTAAATATCAAAGAGCGCATGGCAGGCAGATGGTTTTTTATGGTGCTGAATACGGTTACCAATATCGGACCTATGCTGCTTTATCTGGTGGGCGGAATTCTTATAATGAAGTATGACAGCTCACTTACGGTCGGTGATATAACCGTGCTTGTGGCATTGCTTGGTAAGACCTATATGCCGGTTAACAGTCTTTTGAATATACAGGTGGACTGGATGAGGGCAATGGCTCTGTTTTCAAGAATCTTTGCATATTATGATATGAAGGTTGAAATAGAAGAACCGGATAATCCGATATTTCCTTCGGAAATAACGGGAAAAGTTGAATTTGAGCATGTTGATTTTTCTTATGATTCGGAAAGGCAAATACTTAGGGATGTAAGTTTTAATCTTGACAGCGGATGTAGTATGGCCATCGTAGGACCTTCGGGTTCGGGAAAAAGTACTATCATAAATCTTATTCCAAGATTATATGATGTAAATTCGGGTTGTGTTAAATTTGACGGAGTGGATGTAAGACATATGAGTCTTGCCAAACTCAGAAAATGTATTGGGGTTGTTTCGCAGGAAACCTATTTGTTTAACGGTACTATAAGAGATAATTTAAAATATGCAAATCCTGAGGCTACGGAAGAAGAGATGATAGAGGCCTGCAGGAAGGCAAATATTTATGATTTTATAGAAAATCAGGAAAAAGGGCTTGATACAATGGTCGGAAATCGTGGATTAAAGCTTTCGGGAGGAGAGAAACAAAGAATATCCATTGCAAGGGTACTGCTTAAGGATCCTAAGCTTTTAATTTTTGATGAAGCGACTTCTGCATTGGATTCAATTTCCGAAAGTAAGATCCAGGAGGCAATAGATCCTATTATAAAAGAAAGAACCAGCATTCTTATTGCACATAGACTATCGACAATACTTGCAGCCGATAAGATATTTGTGCTTAAGGATGGTCAGATAGCAGAGAGTGGCCAGCATAAAGATCTGGTCAGAGCCGGGGGTGTTTATACGGAATTGTATGAAACACAGTTTAAGAATTCCGATATGTACGGAGGAAATCCCGATGACCATGGGATGGCACCGTTCCCCAGTGATGAGTATTAATATTCAGGAAAGGTCAATTACCCGGAACCCTTTAATTTCAGGGTCTTTACGGGAGGCCAGTAATATAGGCCTTGTGCCCAGCAGATTAAGAATATATTTAAGAATCTGATCTTTCTGGTCTTGTGACATTCCTCTAAAGGGTTCATCCAGAACTATGAAATCAGCCGGCACAAACAAGGCTTTTATGATCTCAACAATCCTTCTTTGCCCCGGGGTTAATTCGCTGATCGGGCAGTTGTATTCATCTTCACTTAAAAATTTGGATAATTCTTCAATTGCACGCCCTTTTGAAGCTGTGCGGTGAGCTTTTTTTACATTCCACACAGCATTCTTTTTGGCGTTTAAGCAATCGTTCTGAGATACGTAGGCCGTTCTGAGATTTGGATATTTGTAATCCCCCATGCGGCTGACTTTTCCCGAATCAGGTTTTATAAGTCCCATAAAGATATTAAGAAGTGTGGTTTTTCCGCATTCTTTATCGCCTGTAAAGGCATAGCATTTCCCGTCTTCTATGGAAATACTTATATCCTTCAATACATTAATTCCATTATAGGATTTACAAATATCATCAAGATATATAGTCATAAGTCCTCCGTATATCTTTCCGTAAAATAATTATATAAATGCGAAATATTCGCGTCCTTTAATAATTCCGTCTGTAACGGAAATTTTAACCTGTTTTGATTCTTTGCTTTTAATAAAAACTTTTTCAAAACCGGCCAGAACCTTGACCGGTTCGTCAGCTTTACCTTTCATATAGAGAAGTACTGATGTTTTACCGTCACGATCTCCGGTATTTGTTATATTGCAGATAAATTCATTATTAGCTTCATCCAAAGTACCCTGGGTACACTCAAAGGTAGTGTAGGAGAGTCCGAAACCAAAAGGAAATTGGGGAGTAACTCCAAATTTATCGACATATCTGTAGCCGACATATATACCGTCCTTATACACAACCTTATCGGTATTTCCGTATTCCCCTATAGCATGTGCCGAACATTCGCTCAGATCATGATAGAAGGTTTCGGGAAGTCTTCCCGAAGGATTAACATCTCCGAACAAGGTTTTTGCAAGAGCAGTGCCGCCTTCCATTCCTCCATACCATCCCCATATAACAGCGGAAGCTTCATTGATCCATTTCTGCATATTTACCGCACCGCCGCCTGTAAGTACAATGATCGTGTTGGGGTTTATTTTGAGAAGTTCACTTATAAGAATATCCTGTTCATAGGGAAGGAGGATATTTTTTCTGTCTTCTCCCTCACTGTCATGACCGGGAACATGATCAAGACCGCCTACAAATATAATATTTTCATAAGCCTTTGCAAGCTCAAGAGCTTCTTCACGCAGTTCCTTCCTTAGAAGAGCCATCTTTTCCAAAGCTTCCGTGTCATTGTCAACACGTATTATTGATGACATATCAAGGCTTGTTTCCTGCCATTTTTCATCAAGATTACCTCTGTAAATATCACGGGAATATCCTTTTGCATATTTAACGTTACAATTTCCGCCCAGCAGTTTTTTGATACCCATTAAGGGGGAGATCTCATAAAGAGTTTTTAATTCGGCGCTTCCTCCTCCGAGAGCATGAAGTATTTCGGCATTTTCTCCGATTACAAGTAATTTTTTGATCTTTTTATCAAGAGGAAGAAGATTTCTGTCGTTTTTTAGAAGTACTATGGATTCTTCGGCTACCATAAGAGCTTTATGTCTGTGATCATCAGTGTTGTATGTACCTGTTTTTCGTTCCCCGTCAAGCATATTCAGCCGATTCATAAGAACAAGTATATTTTTGATTTTTTTATCTACCAGTTCTTCAGCAATAATGCCTTTTTCAATTAATTTTTTTAATGGATTGGCAAGATAATATTCATCAAAATCGGGAGTAACGGACATTTCAACATCAAGACCGGATCTTACTGCTTCCCGGGTATCATGTATTGCACCCCAGTCTGAAACAACAAGTCCGTCAAATCCCCATTCGTCCCGAAGTATATCATTAAGGTAATGAGTATGTTGAGATCCAAACCTGCCGTTTATTTTATTGTATGAGCCCATAAGAGAATAGACACCGGCCCGCTTTACGGCATCATAAAAGGCCGGCATATATATCTGGCGAAGAGCTTCATCGTCGACAATGGTATCAACTTCAAGTCTTGCGGTTTCCTGATTATTGACAAGAAAATGTTTAATACATGCAGATACATCCCATTGCTGAACTCCTTTTATATATTCTACAGCAAGTTCTTTGGTGAGATAGGGGTCCTCGCTGAAGTATTCAAAGTTACGGCCGCAAAGGGGAGAACGCTTTATATTAACACCGGGTCCGAGGATAACATCCTTGCCCCGACCTCTGGCTTCTTCCCCCAGAACACTTCCTGTTTCGAAGGCCAGTTCGCGATTAAACGTTGCCGCAAGAGCACTGTTGCAGGGAAGATAAGTAATATAATCATCAGATAGTCCAACTTTTTCCCAACTATCGGGATGAAACTCAAGCCTGACTCCCATTGGCCCGTCCGAAAATACCAAAGGTGGAATATTAAGTCTGTCAACACCGGCGGTTTTAAATAATTCTGCACCATGTATCATTGACAGTTTTTCATCAAGTGTAAGTTCTTTAATTATTTCTTCCAGTTTTTCATTTGAAAGCATAAATAACCCTCCGTTTTTGGTACGAGATACCACTCTGTAGTCAGAGTTTCTTCCCCATTTTATTATTTTATAATATACTGTGTATTACCGTCACCAACAGGTTAGTAGTAATATAAACTGTTAAAGATATTAATTGTATAATAAAACAATCAATTTATGGAATAAATCTATTGATTGTATATTATTATTAAATTAAAATGTGAAATTTCTTACAATTCCAAATATGGAAAATGCAATACAATAAATAAGTAAAAGAATATTATTTATATGATAAAGGCGCTTATTCCGGTGTGGTAAAAATATTTCATATATTAATTCATATATTAAAAAGGGCAGAGTATAAAAAATAAAAGGATTAGCTTTACGGGCGGCTTCAAAATTCAGAAAAAGCATGGCATCAAGCATATGGGTTACTCCGCAGCCGGGACATTTAAATCCTGTAGTCCTATGAATAAAACAGGGTATGTAAAAGCCGGTAAAATGTCTTAATAATAAGTATATTACCAGGCATAAACCGGCTATTGAAAGAGTAATTAATTTTTTGATAAAATTATTTTTCATGATACGGCTTTGTTAATGGTTTCCTGCATCAAACAATAATCTACAATGCCTAGTCCCACCAGTGCCAGTATTAAATACAATACAGAGGAGGAGACTGATGAAGGTGTAATATCAAGACCGGATTTGATATTATCTATTTTGGTGCCCATTTTAAAAAACCAGTATATACCATATATACCACAGGTTATAAGAGTTAATAAAAATACCACTACTCCGGAAAGATCATCCGTAGATCCATCCAGAATATTGATTTCATCATTGAGTTTGATCATCCAATAAATGTTATATATACCGCAGGTAACCAGTGATAAAACAATACACATTACAATATTGCGAGGCATTATGCCTGAAGTATTATAATCGTTATAGTATGATTGTTGATTATTATTATAATTGTTTTGATCGTAAGTGGAATCCTGCCCGGTTTCTTCTGTTTGAAGTACGTCAAAAAAAGAATATGATGCGGTATTCTCGGTATTATTTACAGGGGCGCCGCATTCTGTACAATATTTATTTCCCGGTTCTATTGAAGCTCCGCAGTTTGAACAAAACATATTATTATCCTCCATGCGTATTGTTAATATTTTTATTAAATTTAATTTAATTTAATTATAACATTAATTACCGTAAATATCGAGATAAATGAAAAAGATACTTGTGTCAGGTATTAAAGGTAGATGTATTATGAAAAATACAGTTTATTTTGAAGCATAAAAAGCTTTAACTATTTTTTCGGCAGGTTTATTATAAATATCATAACCTTTATCTGTTGACGCTTTTTTATCGGGATATAATTTTATACTCCAATCCCATAAAAAGAATCCGTTAATAAAATTTCGTTTGTTTACGGCATCAAACATTTCTTTATACCATTCAGCCTGTTCTTCTACAGAAGAATTTCCCTGTATAGTCCAGTCGTTGGGAATATTTTTGGAACCGATGGTGGATTTGCATCCGGCCTCTGCAAAGAAAAAAGGTTTATTATATTTTTTAACAACCCGTTCAATCCTGTCAAGCTGAGTATCCCAGTCATTAATGGGATAGTATCCACTTGAACATATATAATCAACGCAATCCCACCAGTTAACATTATCCTCTTGATATTTGTCCGTATTATATGTAACCGGACCATAATATACCTTTCTAACTTCAGATATAACATTTCTCCATTCGGTTTCCCGGTGTTCGGATTGTACCATTTCACAACCGGCTATAAACATATCAACATTATACTTTTGCGCAATTTTAGCATAGTGAATCTGAAAATCCGTATAAGCTTTGAACCATATGCTCCATTTTGGTTCACAGGGAACATCCTTATCAAAAAAACATATATGTGCGCGCCAGGTACCGTTTTTACAATTTACGGTAGGTTTAAGGGCAACCTTAAGTCCTCTTGAATGTATATATTCTATCATTTTTATTAATTCACTATCAGATAGATTTGCAGGTGAGATATAATCAATCTCCTGTGACTGGGGAGTATCCTGCAAACCATTCGGTACAAGAACAATATAGTTTGCACCGGTACCTTCAATTAGTTTGTCTAAACTGTCATAAGCCTGTTTTTTTTCAAATTCACCTTCGCCTGCAAAGGCTCCGAAAGTTATGCCTTTAATATAATCCATTGTTATTCCTTTCCGGGGTTATGAGTATTCCCAAGATTTCTTAATAGTAATATTTATATTATTGTCTGCCGAAATGATCAAATTGATCATATTGAAGCTTTTTTGATTTTGGTATTTAAAGCTTTCTTATCAGTTGTATTTTCAGGAGAAGCACTATTATTATCTACAACTTTTATTAGTTTCCATTTTCCCTGTTTGTATCGTATTATGCTGGTTAAACCCGTTATAAACCAGGTAAGAGCAGTAGCCAGCCATATTCCCCATTTTCCTACTGATGGAATAAGAGTAAGAGTATTGGAAAAAACAATACGTCCGGCCACTTCAACGCCTCCGTTAATCATAGAATATAATGAATCTCCGGCGCCGTTTAATAAGCCTCTGAATATATATATCATACCTAAGGCAAAGTAGAAACAAGAGGTGATTTTTAATGCCTGTGTTCCAAATTCTATAACATCGGCTTCGGAAACAAATATTCTCATTATATTATTTCCGAAAGAAAAGAATAAAACAAGCATTAAAAGACTGAATACGGCAACTATAAGAATTGATTTGGCCAGTGCTTTTTTGACTCTGTCAAGTTTTCCGGCTCCTATGTTCTGACCTGTAAAGGTTGATAAGGCTATTCCAAGGGAATTAAAGGGCTGTTGAACCAATTGTTCAATTCTGCTGGAAGCCGTAAATGCAGCGACAATTACAGAGCCAAAGGTATTTACTACGCTTTGAAGAGCGACGCAGGATATTGCAATAAGAGAAGATTGTATGGCTAAAGGAATCCCTAATCTGCAGCATTTTGTGGATATTCTTTTGTCATACTGTCGTTCTTCTTTATTTATAATAAAATAAGGATTATTTTTCATAGCAAAAATAAAACTTCCAAGGGCAGACATAATTTGTGCAATTATAGTGGCAATAGCCACTCCGCCGACTCCAAGATTGAATTGTATAACTAAAAGCAGATCTAGGATCACGTTTATAATACTTGCAAATATCAAAAATATAAGTGGTGTTTTAGAATCTCCTAAGGCCCTTAATATAGAAGAAATACAATTGTAAGCGGCAACAGCAAGTAAACCGGCGCTGGAGATCTGCATATAAAGTACTGCATCATCCAGTATATTTGAAGGGGTTTTTAACCATAGCAATATTGGTCTGGCAAAGATTACGCCAAGGAGAGACATAAGCAATCCCGTTGTTGCAATTATATATATGGAATTGAATATGGTTCTTCTCACATTTACGTCATCTTCTGCACCAAAATGCTGGGAAATGACAATTCCAATGCCGCCGGTAAGGCCGATACATAATGAAAAAAACAGAAAATTAAGAGATCCGGTAGCTCCTACGGCAGCTAATGCATCGGATCCTACATATTTACCTACAACAATGGAATCTACCATGTTGTATATCTGCTGAAAAATATTACCTATGAGCATGGGTACAGAAAATCCTATGAGCAGTTTGAATTCATTTCCGGTTGTCATGTCTTTTATATTGGTTTTTCTCATATGGACTCCTTTATTATATACAAAATAAATAAACGAATAATAAATATTGTGGTTATAAATATAGAACTATATTTTTATAAATGATATAATAAATGAATCAATTTATAGAATAAATCTATCATTACTTGGTATAGTTACCTTTAATACAGAATTAATAAATGAAAAAATATATCAGAGGATAGAAAATGAATTATTTATATGAACATAGTGATATATTAAATACCCCATATGAGGCTTTTATGTTTGATACTTTTAAGGATAGTTTTCCCGTAAGATCTCATTTTCATCCATATGTTGAGATGATATATATGCTTGAAGGAAATATGTTTGCGACATGTGATAAGACAGAATATTACATGAGTGAGGGAAATCTTATTCTGTTTTTTAGAGACAGTGTTCATTCTTTATCAGCCAGTTCCGTTAAGGGGGCAAAATTTGTCGGAATAAAATTTGATATTGCACGTTTGACAGTTAATACCAGTATTACTCCAAAGTTGCAAACCATGTTGTCTGTTGCAAGAGGGCAGAAGGCCAGAATATTCTTTGATAAAGAGGAAACCGGGCAAAAAGATTTTGAAGGTTTATTTACGGAATGTGCAAAAGAGCTTAACGAAAAGAGGATGGGATATGATATTGTCGTTCACGCAAAATTGTGTATACTTATGACCGGAATTATCAGGATTTGGCAGAAGGAGGGAATTGATTTTACCAATGTTTCTGAGTATGTATCAAAAGAAGAATTAAATATACAGAATATACTTGAATATATAGATATGCATCTTGATGAAAATTTGAAGGTGGATGAGCTGGCTAAAAGGTGTAATATGAGTTATTCTCATTTTGCAAGAAGTTTTAAAGAGCAATATGGCCGTTCCTGTAAGGAACATCTTGAATTATTAAGGGTTGAAAAAGCCGAAGAGCTTCTTAAGTTTACGGATATTTCTTTAAATGATATAAGTAATGAGTTAGGATATGCGGATCAAAGTCATTTTATAAGGGCGTTTAAGAAATTAAAGGGGATAACCCCGGGAAATATAAGAAGTATCGGATAATATAATAGGTAAAATAAAAGGTTGGTTCAAGAATTGCAAATTATTTGCAATTCTTGTTGACTTTTATAAACAATTATGTTAGCATTACAAAATGCAATCAATTTGCGTATTTTGTAAAACAAAATCGGTGATATTTATTTTATCGGTTTGAGATTGAGATCTGATAATAAACCGAAAGTTTAAAGAGGAGAAACGTAAGATGAAAAAATTAATAATGATTGTTTTAACTGTTTTAGCCGTAATAACATTGGCTGCTTGCGGAGCAACATCAAATGTTTCTACAAAGCAGGAGGAAAACGGTGTTGCAGGTGTATTAAAGGAAGATGGTGAGAGTGAAAAAATTAATATAGTAACTACTATTTTTCCCGAATATGACTGGGTAAAACAGATTCTTGGTGATAAGGCACAAAATGCAGATATTACCTTGCTTCTTGACAATGGTGTGGATCTGCATAGTTATCAGCCTACAGCGGAGGATATTCTTAAGATATCGAATTGTGATCTGTTTATATATGTAGGCGGTGAATCGGATAAGTGGGTGGAAGATGCTCTTTCAAGCGCGCAAAATAAAGATATGGAAGTCATTAATCTAATGGAGGTGCTTGGAGATAGTATAAAAGAAGAAGAGATGGTTGAAGGTATGCAGGAAAGTGAGCATAACCATGATCATGAACATGAAGAAGATGCAGATGAGCATGAGCATGAGGAAGATGCGGATGAACACGAGCATGAGCATGAGGAAGATGCAGATGAACATGAGCATGAGCATGGTGAAATAGAGTACGACGAACATGTGTGGTTATCACTTAAGAACGCTCAGACCCTTGTAGCTGCAATATCACAGAGTATAATAAAACTTGATGATACGAATGCCGATATTTATGAAGCAAATACTAGGGAATATAATGAAAAGATTGCAGCGCTTGATAAGGAATATGAAGCAGTTGCGGAAGGTGCCGATAATAAGACTATATTATTCGGAGACCGTTTTCCGTTCAGATATATGGTAGATGATTATGATATAGATTATTATGCGGCTTTTGTAGGATGTTCGGCTGAAACAGAGGCGAGCTTTGAAACGGTAAGTTTTCTGTCCGGAAAGGTTGATGAGCTTAAGCTCCCTGTAGTACTTACAATAGAAGGTCCTGATAAGAAAATAGCGGAAACGATCATTCAGAATACAGAATCTAAGGATGCAGTAATCCTTACAATGGATTCTCTTCAGAGTACAACCTTAAAGGATGCAGAAAGCGGAAGTACGTATTTATCGGCAATGGAGAATAATCTTGAAGTACTTAAGGAGGCACTTAAGTAACAGAAGGGAGATTTTATTTGATAGATAAACTGGTAATGTATATGCAGTATCCCTTTGTAAGATACGCAATAATTGTAGGTACATTAATAGCTCTGTGTTCTTCCCTGCTGGGAGTGACTCTGGTCCTTAAACGTTTTTCTTTTATCGGAGACGGGCTTTCGCATGTTGCATTTGGTGTAATGTCGGTGGCGGCGGTGATGAATCTTACAAATGAGATACTTCTGATACTACCGGTAACAATAATATGTGCGGTAGTATTATTAAAAAGAAAAGACTCAAGGTTAAGCGGTGATGCGATACTTGCGATGATATCGGTCACTGCATTGGCATTTGGGTATCTGATAATGAATATTTTTTCCTCATCATCTAATCTTTCAGGTGATGTATGTGCTACTTTATTTGGTTCTACATCCATATTAACCTTGGCAAAATATGAAGTGATTCTATGTATTGTATTGTCAATCCTTGTTGTGATCATATTTGTGTTTTTTTATAATAAAATATTTGCGGTAACCTTTGATGAAGGATTTGCCAGGGCAACCGGCGTAAAGGCGGAAATGTATAATCTTATAATAGCCGTTACTATAGCAGTAATAATAGTATTATCCATGAATCTCGTCGGGTCGCTGCTGATCTCTGCACTGGTGATTTTTCCGGCCTTATCGGCCATGAGATTATTTACAAGTTTTAAGTCGGTAACTGTGTGTGCAGCCGTTATATCTGTTTTATGTGCGCTTGTCGGTATGTTTATCTCCATATTGGGGGGAACGCCGGTAGGATCAACAATAGTAGCGGTAGATGCAGTAGTATTTTGTTTATGCTATCCGGTCGGGATATTAATAAGGGGCCGGATAGCTTAATTGAGTTTTACTGCCTTTTATATACAGGAGGTGGAAATGATAAATAAAAATAAGATTATCTGTATTTGTATTGTAATGATTATTATATTTACCGGATGTGATAATAAATCGGAAAAGGTTACAGGGACTGACAGGATAGATTTATCCCAAGGCGGAGTAAAAGAAGTTCTTAATGAAGGTATGGAAAAAGAGAACATATCGGAGGAGAAGCCTGGAAAAAATGATGTAGAGGATAATGAAACATATGAGATACGGAATAAAAACTTACAGACACAGAATGATACGGAACCGGTTATTGAAAAAGAGCCGTTTGATGAAAACAAAATAGATATTGATCTTACTCAGATGTCAAGTACCATGATATATACTGAAGTATATAATATGATGGTAGCACCGGATGAGTATAAAGGAAAGAGCGTAAAAATGGAAGGATTGTTTTCTTCTTATTTTGATGAAAACAAGAAAAAATATTATTATGCCTGTATAGTTCAGGATGCAACTGCCTGTTGCGCTCAGGGTATTGAATTTGAACCCTTAAAGGCTTGTGTTTATCCGGAGGATTTTCCCAAAGAAGGGGGCATGGTAACAGTAACAGGTATTTTTGATAGTTATGAAGAGGAAGGGTATAAATATTGTACATTGAGAGAAGCAGATTATAAATATTGATCAAAGGTGACGTTTATCGGACGGTTTTATCAATAATCCGTGATAGAATCTTTTCAGATTTGAAATTAATGAAGATATTGTTTAGATAAACAGTTTACGGGAGATGTTATTTGAGTTTTCCGGATATAGATACAGTATCTTCGGATTTCACATCGGAAGGGAGATATTATGGATATAATGGTGGTAGAAACGGTAATTGCAGGACTTATGTTTGTCGGATCTGTAGGAAAATCCATACAGCTTATTATTCTTGAAATGATCAATGGGACAGATTAATGAAAAAATATGGTATAATCTTGTTTGACAGGTTCTTTATAAGAGTATAAAATCATATATCAGCTATCAGATTATGGTTAATATATGTTATTTTCAGGAGGGGACTATGAAAACGAGAGTAGCCATGATATTTGGAGGAAAAAGTGTTGAACATGAAGTATCTGTAATATCTGGGATTCAGGCAATTCTCAGTATGGATACAGATAAATATGAAGTGATTCCTATATACATGAATAAAAAAAATGAAATGTATATTGGAGATGATATCGGGAAGATTGAAGCTTATAAGGATATTAAAGGATTACTTGGAAGGTCAACCCGTGTAATAATGGTTAATGAGAACGGAAGAGTTAAGTTGATATCTTTTCCTATTAGGAAATTCGGTAAAAATCAGGAGATTGAGATCGATATTGCTTTTCCTGTGGTGCATGGAACAAATGTCGAGGATGGAGCGTTTCAGGGTTATCTTAAAACTCTGGGAATTCCTTTTGTGGGGTGTGATGTAACCGCATCTGCGATCGGTATGGATAAGTATATAATGAAGGCGGTTTTAAAAGAAGGAAATGTTCCGGTGTTGGATGCTAAATTATATACTTTATCGGATTATAAAGAAATAGATACATTATTGGATAGTGTTGAAAAGGAACTGGGGTATCCTGTTATAGTAAAACCTGTCAATCTGGGATCCAGTGTAGGTATAAGTGTTGCTAAGAACAGGGTTGAACTTACAAATTCAATTGATGATGCGTTTAGATATTCAACAAAAGTTCTTGTTGAGCATGCAATTACAAAGTTAAGGGAAATAAATTGTTCGGTGTTGGGAGATGAGAATGAAGCGGAGGCCTCGGAATGTGAAGAGCCTCTTCATACAGAGGATATTCTCAGTTATGAGGATAAATATGTAAGTAATGCCAAGGGCAGCGGCAGTAAAGGAATGGCTTCTGTATCGCGTAAGATACCGGCAGATATTTCCGCGGAATTACGGACCGAGATAAGAGAGATGGCTGTAAGATCCTTTAAACTTCTTGGTTGTAACGGTGTGGCACGTATAGATTTTATGATAGATGAAGATAATGGAAAGCTATATTTTAATGAAATAAATACTATTCCGGGTTCTTTATCTTTTTATCTGTGGGAACCGGTAGGTATTCCGTATAAGGAGCTTTTAAGTCGTATGATTGAATTATGCCTTAAGCGGGCGAGAACCGAAGAAAGTCTTACATTTACATTTGATACAAATATACTTAATTCCGCAAGTTTTGGTGGAAGTAAGGGTGGTAGTAAAAGATAAAATCCGGCCGGGCCGGATTTTTTTTTTTTCTGAATATCTGTTTTAAAAGAATTAATCTTTTTTGATAGTTGTCGGATATATATTTGAGTTTGTATTATTCGGTTAAATTTGATAACATTTATAATAAAGTGGATTGATTCTTTGTTGGATTTGATGCCAAATTCTGATAAATATGATGTCAAAATCTAATGAGTATAGTTTAGATACAGATGATAGAATGAATTACCGGTTTAATGGGGCCTTGTTAAATGGATTACAGTCAATATGAAATATATGAATTTGATAATATGAGCGCATTTAATATGTCTACGGGATATGAGGAAAGAAGCTATCCGATGCATTGGCACTCTTATGGTGAGATTATGCTTGTCGGCCCGGGAGAAATAAATAAATACAGGGTTAATCAGACGACTTATGATCTTATTGAGGGAGATTTTGTACTTATATGGCCTATGGAAATGCATGAAGTAATAGATGCGGATCGAATGGAAGCATTGGTGATACAGTTTTCAAACGCCTTTATGAATTCATTGTTTGATCTGCAGAGGATTATGCATTTTTATAAGAATCTACATATAATATGTATTAATTCACACCCCGAGTTGGTGAAAGAGCTTCGGGAGATTGCCGATAAGATGAAAAAAATATTTTTTTCTGATAGTCCTAATCGAGAATTACAATGTTGTATGCTGCTTATGGAATTTATGTTGACACTTGATGATCACAGAGATGAGTTTGTACCTGAACTTAAAGAATTACATGGAAGTATATATTCTGAAGATATTATGCGGAGAATGGTAATGGTCACCGATTATATAAAAAATAATCTGACTGCGGATGACCTATCTCAGGGAACAATGGCTAATATGGCAGGAATAAGTAAGGATTATTTTTCAAGGATCTTTAAAAATGTTACAGGTATGAATTACAGTAAATGGCTTAATACTATACGCCTTGAAAAAGCAACTACTCTTTTGATAAACGAAAAAATAACTCTTACCGAGGTTGCAATGCTTTCCGGATTTCAGAGCATTCCCAGTTTTAACAGAGTGTTTCATGATGAAAAAGGTATGGCGCCCGGTGAATACAGATCGTTGTTTGCGGGGAAAGAGGAGTTAAAGAACAGATAATGTATTTTGTATAATAACAGAGAGGAATAATTATGGATATATTACATAGAAAAGTGAATAAAAAAATCCGATTTACGGATGCTTCCGGTAATCCTTTGGCTGAAAAACAGGTAAGTATAAATCAGACAGATCATGATTTTTTATTTGGATGCGGAGCTTTTGATTTTTTAAGCTATATGAAGGAAAAAACGGATGAATATAAACAGATAACCGACAGCTGGTTAGAAATATTTAATTACGGGACGCTTCCCTTTTATTGGGGCAGATATGAGCCGGTGGAAGGAGAACCGGATAAAGATGCCTTAATGGAAGCGGCCTGTTATTTAAAGGATAAGGGCGTTAAGGTAAAAGGTCATCCTTTATGTTGGCATACTGTTTGTGCCGACTGGCTTATGAAATATGATAATGAGACAATTCTTAGAAAACAGTTGGAGAGGATCGACAGGGAAGTAACCGGATTTAAGGGTGTTATCGATATGTGGGATGTGATCAATGAAGTAGTCATTATGCCAATCTTTGATAAGTATGATAATGCCATAACAAGGATATGCAAGGATAAAGGGAGAGTCGGTCTTATTAAGGAAGTATTTAACAGGGCTTATGATAATAATCCGGATGCGGTATTACTTTTGAATGATTTTAATACTTCTATAGATTATGAAATTTTAATAGACGGCTGCTTAAATGCTTCTGTACCCATAAGTGCTATAGGCATCCAGTCACATCAGCATCAGGGGTATTGGGGAAGTGAAAAGCTTTATAAGGTGCTTGAGAGATTTGAGCAGTTTGGATTGCCGATACATTTTACGGAAAATACACTTATTTCCGGAGATATTATGCCGGCATATATTGAAGATCTTAATGACTGGCAGGTGGATGAGTGGCCTTCCACACCTGAGGGTGAAGAACGACAGGCAAAAGAGATTGAAGAGATGTATAGAATACTGTTTTCTCATCCTCTTGTAGAGGCAATTACTACATGGGATTATAAGGATGGTGCATGGCTTAATGCTCCAAGCGGTTTTATACGTTTGGATAATACTGAAAAGCCTTCATATAAAATGCTGAAGAAATTAATAAGAGAGGAGTGGTGGACAGATATTACTGTAATAACAGATGAAAATGGATATGCGGATATAGAGGCATTTAAGGGGGATTATTGCATAAGTTGTGACGGAAGATCTGTTAATACAGACTTAAAGGATAACAAGGAAATGATTTTGAAGTTTAATTAAGGTATGGCCGGATCATAATAATGATCTGTGGGTGGAAGGAGAAGATATATGAGTATTGAACTCGGAAATATGCCAAAATTGGGGTTTGGTTTGATGAGGTTGCCGGAAAAGGCCGGAGTTATCGATCATGAACAGGTTTGTCGTATGGTTGATAAGTATATGAAGGCAGGAATGAATTATTTCGATACCGCTTATGTATATCATGGTGGGAAATCGGAAGTTGCAGCAAGAGAAGCACTTGTTAAAAGATATCCCAGGGATAGTTTTATGCTTGCAACAAAGCTGCCGGCGTGGGAAATGAGGCAGAAGAGTGATAGCGACAGACTCTTTAATGAACAGTGTGAGAGAGCTGGGGTTGACTATTTTGATTTTTATCTTCTTCATTCCATTGAAGATGGATCAAATTATGATACATATGAGAAGTATGATTGTTTTAAATGGGGTCTGGATAAAAAGAAAGAGGGTAAAATTAAACATTTCGGATTCTCCTATCATGGAAGTCCGGAACTTCTTGTTGAAATATTAAATAAGCATCCGGAAGTGGAATTTGTACAGATACAGCTGAATTATCTTGACAGGACCAATCCGGTAGTACGTTCACAAGAACTCTATAACATATTGCAGGAAAGAAATATTCCTATTATAGTAATGGAACCTGTCAGAGGCGGAATGCTTGCGGATCTGGGGCCCGAAACAGAAGCAAAGTTTAAAGAAAGACAACCTGATAAGTCGGTTGCATCCTGGGCTTTGCGTTTTGTGGGATCCCTTCCCGGTGTAATGACAATATTATCCGGTATGTCAAGCGAAGAGCAAATGGATGATAATATCTCAACATTTACAGATTTTGAACCGGTATCCGAGGATGAGCTTAAGATAATAAATGAGGTAACCGAGGAAATACTCAGTATGCCCCAGATAGGATGCACATCCTGTAAATATTGTTGTGACGGATGTCCTAAGAAAATCAGCATTCCGGATGTATTCAGAACCGTAAATACACTGCGTCGATATCCGGATGACTGGAGATCTAAAAATTTTTATGCGGGATTGATTCAAAGGAGCGGAAAAGCTTCCGATTGTATTGCCTGCGGACAATGCGAACGTGTTTGTCCGCAACATCTTCCCATAATAGAGCTTTTGAAGGAAGCATCGGAAATATTGGATAATTAATAGATATTTAAAGGAGAAAATATGGATAATTTTGAATTCTATTCACCAACCTGTTTTGTATTTGGCAAGGATACGGAAAATCAGACGGGTAAATATATAAAGAGATTTAACGGAAGTAAAGTTTTGATCCATTACGGTGGAGGCAGTGTTGTCCGTTCAGGTCTGCTTGACAGAGTAAAGAAATCACTTGATCTTGAAGGAATTGCATATGTTGAGCTTGGAGGAGTACAGCCTAATCCCAGAAGCGGTCTAGTATATGAAGGAATAGAGCTTTGTAAAAAAGAGGATGTTGATTTTGTTCTTGCGGTAGGAGGCGGAAGTTCTATTGATTCTGCAAAGGCAATTGCTGCCGGAGTGGTTTATGAGGGAGATTTTTGGGATTTTTATAAAGGTAAAAGAATAGAGGAAGCACTTTCTGTAGGAACAGTCCTTACTATAGCTGCGGCAGGCAGTGAAGGAAGTCCCGATTCCGTTATTACAAAGGAAGAAGGTATGATAAAAAGAGGAGCTTCGGGAGATGCGATACGTCCTAAGTTCAGTATTTTAAATCCTTCCCTTACAACGACTTTACCGGCATATCAGAGTGCCTGCGGTATTACCGATATAATGGCTCATTTATATGAGCGTTATCTTACAAATACAGAAGAAGTTGAGGTTACCGACAGGTTGATAGAGGCTTTGCTTCTTACGATGAAGCATGAGGGTCCGAGAGTTATTGAAGATCCCAATAACTATGAAGCCAGAGCAAATATTATGTGGGCCGGTACAATGGCTCATAACAATTCCTGTGGTGTGGGTCGAAGCCAGGATTGGAATTCTCATAATATTGAACATGAACTTTCAGCCTTATATGATTGTGCACATGGAGCAGGTCTTGCGGTGACAATGCCGGCAGTGTTTACTTATGTTTTAAATCATAATATTATGCGGTTTGCCAAGGTTGCCGTAAGAGTATGGGGATGTCAAATGGATTTTGAACATCCTGAAGTTACGGCAAAGGAAGGTATAGAAGCCTTTAGAAATTATCTTATTTCAATAGGTATGCCCAGAAATTTTGCAGAACTTGGAGCTAAAGAAGAGGATATTCCGAAGCTGGTTGAAATTTTATGCAGAGGCGATGGGAGAGAGGGAAGTATATCGGGATTTGTAACACTTAATGAAGATGATTGTACAAAAATATATAAGATGATGATCTGAAAAAAACCTTCCTTCTTTATAGAAGGAAGGTTTTTTTTTATAAATCTTTAAAATGAAATTGTTTTTTTCCGGTAGCATAGTCATCTACTATATGACCGTTACCTGTAAGTTTATATTTGTAGGTTACAAGACCTTCCAATCCAACAGGTCCTCTGGCGTGTATTTTACCGGTACTTATACCTACTTCCGCACCAAATCCGTAACGGAAGCCATCGGCAAATCTTGTAGAACAATTACAATAAACACCTGCTGAATCTACCATTTGCATGAATTTTTCAGCGATTTCTTTATTTTCCGTTATGATCGAATCCGTATGATGTGAACCGAAACGGTTTATATGTTCTATGGCCTCATCTACAGATTCTACCAATTTAACAGAAACTATGAGATCCAAATATTCTATAAAATCATTTTCGTTTATCTTCTCGACATTGATTATGTCAGTTACTTCTTTTGTTCCGCGAAGTCTGACACCGCATTTATTTAGCGAGCCGGCAAGAAGAGGAAGAAAATCTTTTGCAATTTTTCTGCTTATAAGAAGTGTTTCCACGGCGTTACAGGCAGCAGTATACTGCGTTTTTGCATCAATTATTATTTGTAAGGCCTTATCAGTATCTGCATCCTTGTCCACATATATATGACAGATACCATCGGCATGGCCCATTACAGGTATTTTGGTATTATTCATAATATATTGGACAAAGGAATTGCTTCCTCTGGGTATCAAAAGATCAACGTAGCCGTGACAGTCAAGCAGTTCATCAATTTCTGAATGGGATTGGGCCAAAAGCATGGAATCCTCAGGAAGGCCGGCTTTTATCACTGCGTCATGAATAAGATCAAATAAAGCTTTATTTGTATTGGTTGTTTCACGGCCTCCTTTAAGGATTGCACAGTTACCGCTTTTAATACATAAAGTAGATATTTGAACAAGGGCATCGGGCCGGGCTTCGAAAATAACGCCGATGACTCCTATGGGGCAGGTGATCCTATGTAATATAAGTCCTTCGTCAAGTTCTCTTTTAAGCGTTGTTTTTCCTATGGGATCACTTAGGGAAATAAGCTGTTCTATACCTTTGATGCAGTCATTTAATTTGTTTTCCGTAAATTTTAAACGTTTCATTACGGCTTGGGAAATATTATCGGCTTCAGCTTTATCAGTGTCTTTTTTATTTGCTTCAAACAAAGCTTCCGAATTATTTTTAAGGTTTTCTATGATCAGGTGCAGGGCTTGATTTCTTATATTATTATCGGAAGCGGCCATAAAAGGAGCTGCAGCCTTCATTTTTTTTACATCATCTTTTATACTCATGTTTTTCTCCCTCTTTCTATTATTTAATATGAACCGGGCAGGTACCTTTTAATATAATTACGTTTTTTGTATAAGAAAAGTCTTATTAACGGTATCTAAAAGCTCCTGAATGATATTTTGAGTGTATTTTCCTAAATATTTTTTTTCGTCTTTGGTAAGAGTCTCTGTGTATATGGGTTTTCCAAAGGTAAAGACCACTGTTTCTTTTGTGATTTTCGGGAAATGATTTTCAAACATATTTGCTGTATTTGATATTGCCACCGGAATGATCGGACACCCGGATTTTTCCGCCATTTTCATGGAACCTTCTTTAAAGGGAAGCATTTTTCCGTCTTTACTGCGAGTTCCTTCGGGAAAAACGAAAATGTTTACTCCGGATTTTAAGTATTCAACAGCCTTAAGTATTGTTTTCATCCCCTGTTTTACATCGGTTCTGTCAATAAAGAGGCAGCGGATATAATACATCCAAACATTTAAAGAAGGATATTTTTCCATTTCTTTTTTGGCGATATAACCGGTTGGACGCTTCATGAGCGTATAACTGATTATGATATCAAAATAACTGTTATGATTTCCGACAAATAAGCAGGAGGTATCTTCAGGTATATTTTCCAATCCGTTAACGATAACCCTTGCCCCTGAGAATAATCTTACTGTGGAAAATCCGAATTTAACGCAAACCAAGCTTAACCGGTCTCTTAAGGGCAGATTAAATTTACCTATTATAAACAGTATAAGTTCTAAGGGCAGAGTAACAATAAGGAATAATAATAAGAACAATGCTGAAAAGATGAAACGGATCATTAAAAGTTTCCTCCAAATATAAAGATATAATATAGCATACTTAAAGTACAATAAAATTATACAATATGTCAATGATACAAAGATCAAACTAATAATATTCCGGGGTAGTATTATTAGTTTGATAACCTTTTCGGTCTATGGTAAATTATTATAAGAGTTGAAGGTTTTAGGATATGATAAATCATACATATATAAGCTGAGAATGGTAAAGGTGGTAATACGATGGCAAGTTTGATGATACGTAATATAAGGCTTATAAATCCCATAGGTAAGACTGATGAAATAGTAGATATACTTATCAGCGATGGTAAGATCACAGCAATAGATATTCATGCCAAGAGTACTATTCGCGAAATACAGGCGGATATTGTTATAAACGGAAAAGGGTTTATTGCGGCTCCCGGGTTAGTGGATGTTCATGTTCATTTCAGGGACCCGGGTTTTACCTATAAAGAAGATATTCATACAGGAGCTCTTGCTGCAGCAAGGGGAGGGTTTACCTCTGTTGTAATGATGGCAAATACAAAACCCGTTATTGATAGTGTGGAAACTTTGGAATATGTATTGGACAAGGGAAGAGAAGAAAAAATCAATATTTATTCCGTAGGAAATGTTACCAAAGGATTAAAGGGAGAAGAGCTTACAGATTTTAGCAGCTTAAAGGCTGCGGGGGCAGTGGGGCTCTCCGATGACGGAATACCGATCTTGAACGAAGATTTACTTGAAAGAGCGTTTATAAAGGCTGCAGAGCTTAAGCTTCCCGTAAGTCTTCATGAAGAGGATCCTAAATATATTGAAAATAACGGAATTAACAGAGGTTATACTTCCAAACAGCTTAATATCGGAGGTTCTGACAGAAGGGCGGAAATATCAATGGTCGAAAGAGATATAAAGCTTGCACTTAATACGGGCGTGGCTCTGGATATTCAGCATATTAGCACAAAAGAGGCCGTTGAATTGGTACGACAAGCTAAGAGGGCGGGTGGAAATGTCCATGCAGAAGCAACGCCACATCATTTCACACTTACGGAAGAAGCCGTACTTACATATGGTACTTTGGCAAAAATGAATCCCCCTCTGCGTACGGAAGAAGACAGGATGGCAATTATAGAAGGGCTTAAAGATGGTACTATTGATATGATAGCAACCGATCATGCTCCTCACAGTAAAGAAGAAAAAGAAAAACCCGTAACTCAGGCTCCAAGTGGAATAATAGGATTGGAAACATCATTGGCTCTTGGGATGACTGCTCTTGTTGATAAGGGATATCTTACAGTTTCAGATCTTATTGACAGAATGAGTACGGGGCCGGCAATGCTCTACGGATTGGATGCCGGAGATATTAGAATGGGTAAAAGGGCTGATATAGTTATTTTTGACCCGGAAGAAGAATGGATAGTAGGTGATTTTCTATCAAAATCAGAGAATTCACCGTTTGTTAATTGGAGACTAAAGGGAAAAGTAAAATACACTGTTTGCGGTGGAGAAATAGTGTATAAGGATGAAAATATAGGATAAAAATGCAGGGGGGTACAAAAGATGGGAAAAATAAAGGAAAGTGCACAGGTTATTTCACAGGAGATGATCGCGGGTGAAATATACAGTATGTGGATAAGAACCGACATTGCCAAAGAGGCAATACCCGGACAGTTTATTTCCGTGTATACAAAAAGTGAGGCAAGATTACTCCCAAGACCTGTTAGTATATGTGAGATAGAAAGGGATTCTCTCAGAATTGTATACAGGATAGCAGGAAGCGGAACAAAAGAGTTTTCAGGGTTAACAGCCGGAGATTATATTGATATTTTAGGACCTTTGGGTAATGGTTTTCCAATAACTGATGAGGATTCAATCCTGATAGGCGGAGGTATAGGGATACCGCCTATGCTGGAACTTGCAAAGCAGATAAAAGGGAATAAAACTATAGTAGCCGGTTATAGGAATTCGGATATTTTTCTTAATAAGGAACTGGAAAAATACGGAAGACTTGTTGTTGCTACAGATGACGGATCTGTGGGAACAAAAGGAAATGTTATAGATGCCATAAGGGAACAGAAGGTATGCGGAAAGGTGATATATGCCTGTGGTCCCATTCCGATGCTTAGAGGTGTAAAGGCATATGCATTGGAAACAGGCATAGAAGCATTTATTTCCATGGAGGAAAGAATGGCTTGCGGTGTTGGTGCCTGTCTTGGATGTGTGTGTAAATCTACAGGTATAGATGATCATTCAAAGGTAAAAAATAAAAGGATATGCAAGGATGGGCCTGTATTTAGGGCATCGGAGGTAGAACTATGATAGATTTAAGTGTTAATATTGCCGGTGTGGAATTCAAAAATCCCGTAATGGAGGGTTCGGGGACATTTGGTTCGGGTATGGAATATGGAGAATTTGTTGATCTAAACAGATTGGGGGCGGTAGTTACAAAAGGCGTGGCAAATGTCCCCTGGCCGGGGAATCCCACTCCGAGAGTCTGCGAAGTTTATGGAGGTATGTTAAATGCTATCGGTCTCCAAAATCCGGGTATTGATACATTTATTGAAAGAGATTTGAAGTTTTTACAGGATTATGATACTAAAGTTATTGTTAATGTGTGCGGGAAAACGGTAGAGGATTATTTAGAGGTAGTTGAGCGGTTAGGCAATGAAGCTGTAGATATGCTGGAAATTAATGTTTCCTGTCCGAATGTTAAAGAAGGTGCAATTGCTTTTGGTCAAAAGGCGGATGCTTTATATAACATTACAAAAGAGATAAAAGACAGGGCAAAGCAGCCGGTTATAATGAAATTATCACCAAATGTCACGGATATTACGGAGATGGCAAAAGCAGCCGAAGCAGCAGGCGCGGATGCTATTTCTCTTATAAACACAATAACTGCAATGAAGATCGATATAAATAAGAGGACTTTTGCACTGGCAAATAAGACAGGAGGATTATCGGGACCTGCAATAAAGCCTGTAGCGGTAAGGATGGTTTATCAGGCAGCAGGTGCGGTTAAGATTCCTGTTATAGGTATGGGTGGTATATCAAATGCTGAGGATGCGTTGGAATTTATAATGGCCGGAGCATCGGCAGTTGCAGTTGGTGCAATGAATTTCCATGATCCCTATACCACGATAAAAGTGATAGATGGTATTAAAGAATTTATGGAAAAGAATAAAGTTTCAAGTATTAGGGAATTAATCGGATGTGTAAAATAAAGATCAAATATGGGGTATCAAAGGAATTTAAGTAAGATATTAAAAAAGTCCGTTGCTGTAACGGACTTTTTTGCGGATTTATTATTTTATCATATTATGCATTGCCCGGTCAGGATGCTGATTCTTTGGCCCAATTATCAAAACCTTCCATGACAGCATCATAGGTCTTTGAAGAAATTTCAGGCAGCTCGCGGCCCCATGATTTGGTAGCCTGATCAAATCCTTTTTTAAAGGCATTTCGCATTTCCTCTATTTTGGAAGGATCACCACCTGTTAATGCTTTTGCCATTTCAAGAATACGATCGGAAGTGTTCTTTACACCGTAAAAACCATCTTCGGATATGGCCTTTTTAGCATCTTCCTTTGCAGCTTCGGATACGGTAAACTTTCCACTTGCCAAAAATTGCCAAATACTGTCTTCGTTTTCACCGTTAGCTGCTTTGAAGGCCGAAAATTGATCGGACATAGCGTCGTGAACCATATCCATCAGCCTTTTTTGGTTTGCTTCCTGATCTGCTTTTAATTTGTCTACAATAGAAGTGTTAGGTGTATATATTACTCCTGTGGATTCCCTTGAAACATCATTTTCAGAACTTTTTTCATATATTACCCCGGATCCTTCATAGGCTTTTGAAGGGGAAGAAGATGCTTCTTCGGCTGTTTTTTGATTTGTTGCTTTTTTAGTTGAATTATATGCACTGTAGGCATCTAATTGTGAATATCCCTGAATTCCGTTTACGCTCATAAAAACCTCCTTGTATTTGGCACGAGGGGTACCGCTTGCGGTGGAGGCCTTGTGCCGGTGATAGTTTGACGGTTAATAAAACCTACCTAATTTGGCACGAGGGGTACCGCTTGCGGTGGAGGCCTTGTGCCGAAGATGATTTGGTTACAATTAAAATATACAAAGTAAGATAAAAATATTTTCATTTAATATATCGGTTTTATTTATAAATATAGTTAGATTTTTTTAGAATAAAATGTTATTATTTTATATAATTGTATACAGAATACAATTATATGATTTATTAGAAAAATGTAGTATATTCATATAAAGATGGAAAAAGGGAAATTGTAATGGAAGTAGTTGATATTTTTGCGAGAGCTAAGATTAATCTTTCGCTGGATGTTATCGGAAGAAGACCTAACGGATATCATGATGTCAGGATGATAATGCAGAGTATAGATTTGCATGATGATATTTCATTATATCGTAGTAAAGGATCAGGAAATATTATCATAGAGGAAGCTTCGGGTTCAGTTCCATTAAATAAGGATAATCTTATATATAAAGCTGCAGCTGTCATGATGGATAAGTATCATATAAAAGATGATTTAAGAGTAGTACTTAAAAAGAATATTCCGGTAGCTGCGGGAATGGCGGGAGGAAGTACCGATGCGGCTGCGATTTTTAAAGCACTTAATATAATGTATGAATTAAATCTTACAGTTGAAGAGCTTTGTTCAATGGGGGTTAAAGTCGGTGCGGATGTACCTTATTGTATAATGGGTGGTACTGCTTTGTCGGAAGGAATAGGAGAAATACTTACACCGATCATAGCAATGCCTTATTGTGATATACTTATAGCTAAACCTGATATCAGTGTATCTACGGCCTATGTATATAATGAATTTGATAAATTGGAAGAAAAGAAACATCCGGATGTGTCTGCAATGTCAAATGCAATAAAGGAACAGGATATAAGAAAAATATCAAAATTGTTGGGTAATTCGCTTGAGGGCGTAACAATACAGAAATATCCGATTATTGAAGAAATCAAAGAAAATATGTTGGGTAAAGGAGCGATTGGTGCTTTGATGAGCGGAAGCGGACCTACTGTATTTGGATTATTTGATAGTATGAATAAAGCCGTTATAGCAGCAGATCATATAAGGGGTTTGGGAATAGCAAAGGATATTATCCTGACAAAACCATATAATGCTCAGTAGAATATTAATTCAAAAAAACTTTAATTGTAAAGATATTTATGGTATGTGGTATTGATCATTGGGAGGGTTTTAATGGAAGAATCTAAGCTGCAATTAATAATTGATGAATATTTGCCATTAAGAGATGTTGTATTTAATACACTAAGGCAGGGAATATTAAAAGGAGATCTTAAACCGGGTGAAAGACTTATGGAAATTCATCTTGCCAATAGATTGGGTGTTTCACGAACCCCGATAAGAGAGGCAATAAGAATGCTTGAGCTTGAGGGACTGGTAACAATGGTGCCAAGAAAAGGTGCTGAAGTTGCAAGAATCAGTAAACAGGATTTAAGAGATGTTTTGGAGGTCAGAAGATCTTTGGATTCATTAGCGGTAAGCCTGGCTTGTGAACGTATTACAGAAGAAGAAAAGATTGATCTCGAGGCAGCTCAGAAAGTATTTGAGAGTTCTATAATGACAAGAGATGCAACAACAATAGCTGAAGCGGATGTAAAATTTCATGATGTGATACTTAAGGCAAGTAAAAACAGCAGATTGGTGCAGATGGTAAATAATCTGGCGGAGAGAGTATACAGATACAGACTGGAATATATTAAGGATAGTACTAATCATGAAAGATTGATAGAAGAACATAGAAATATCATGAAATATATTGATAACGGAGATACTGAGAAAGCCTGCAGGACATCAGAGATGCACATTGATAATCAGGAGAAAAATATAATCAGTCAATTGGAATTATAGTATTAAAACGTTATTATGTATACTTGCATTAAAGCTGAATAAAGTATAGAATCTTTCATATATTAATTTAAGGGAAAATAGTATAGTATTAACGGAGGAATAAATGAAGAAGGATGTACTTATCACAATATCGGGTGTACAGTCTGATGAGTTAAAGGATTCCGATAAGGTAGAGATTGTTACAAGTGGATCTTATTATAAAAAGAATAATATGCATTATCTTCTGTATGATGAAATAGAAGAGGGACAGGACAGGATAACAAAAAACATCGCAAAATTTGATACAGAAGGATTTCATATTATAAAAAGCGGTTCAATTAATGCAAATATGTCTTTCGAACAGAATAAAAGAAGTATAAGTAATTATATAACACCTTATGGAAGTTTTCTTGTGGGTGTTGATGCAAGTAAAATAGATATTACAGAAAATGATGAAAGTATTAAAGTTGATATAGAATATTCTCTGGATCTAAATTATGAGCATTTAGCGGATTGTCAGCTTCATATGGATATTCAGCAAAGAGATGGTATGGAAAATTTTTCATTAAATTAAAAAGGTAAAAGGAGGAAAAAATGAAGGTAAGGAAAGCGATCATACCGGCAGCAGGTCTAGGTACCAGGTTTTTGCCGGCAACAAAGGCTCAACCTAAGGAAATGCTTGCGATAGTGGATAAACCGACTATTCAGTATATTATAGAAGAGGCAGTTGCTTCGGGAATACAGGATATTATTATAGTAACCGGTCGTAATAAGAGGTCTATAGAGGATCATTTTGACCGTTCTATAGAACTTGAGCTTGAGCTTGAGAAGAGCGGTAAGCAGGAAATGCTTGATATGGTTAAGGAAATATCCGAAATGGCTAATATACATTATATACGGCAGAAAGAACCAAGAGGTCTGGGACATGCTATATTGACCGCCAGACATTTTATAGGGAATGAACCTTTTGCGGTGCTTTTGGGAGATGATGTTGTTGTTGCAAAACAGCCTTGTCTCGGACAAATGATAGATGTATATAATGAATATAAAACTTCGGTACTCGGAGTTCAGAAGGTATCGCATGAGGTTGTAAATAAGTATGGTATTGCAGATTGTAAGTTGATCGATGACAGGGTTTATAAGGTTAAAGATCTTGTGGAAAAGCCAAAGGTTGAAGATGCACCTTCCGATATTGCAATTTTGGGAAGATATATTATAACTCCTTCTATTTTTTCATATCTTGAAACTCAGGATGCCGGAACGGGAGGAGAGATACAGCTTACGGATGCCTTAAGAAGAATGTGTAAAGATGAAGCTATGTATGCATATGATTTTAAAGGACATCGATATGATGTAGGTACAAAGTGTGGCTTTATTCAGGCAAATGTGGAATTTTCACTGCGAAATCCTGAAATTAAAGATGAAATGCTTTCATATATTAAGAATCTTAATGAGAATATGGATCAGATGTTGGATTATGAATAAAAATATATAATAAAACAGGACGAATATCCGTCCTGTTTTATTATTTGATCGGTTTAGCGCCGGCCTTTTCCTGAAGTTTTTCAATTGCCTGTTTAAATTTACTTTTGGGCTTTTCTTCAATCTTGGCGTTTCCACCTCTTAATCCTTTAACATCAACCATATATATCCCGCTTACGGAAGCTTTAACTTCTTTTTTTACAGGAACAAGATCAAAAATTTTATCATCACAAATAAGTGATACTATTTGAGGACCTACTTTAGCTTTTACAATGGGAAGCTTTCGTCCTCGCAGAATTTTTGGTGTTTGTTCAATAACCATAGCCGGAAGACCGGCATCTTTAAGTTTCATTCGCTTCTTGTCGATTATTAGCATTGACATTGTTTGCTTGGTTGCTGCAATCTGTGCTTCTTGTTCAGCCTGTTGCTTTTGAGCTTTTTTTCCGAGAAAATATAATGCAATGATAACGGCTACCAGGATAACGGCGATGACGATCAATGTAATCGTAACCGGTGACAATATAACACCTCCTGTCTCTTTTATTAAAATCTATAGTATTCTATCATATTATCGGGAGAACATGCAACCGGATAGACAGTTGAATAATTATAAAAATTCTTTAAATTGTAGGTTATGTGTGTTATAACATATAAAGGACTGTCATAAAGAGAATTAAAGCAGAGGAGTAATAATTATGAAAAAAAGGCTTGTATTTGCGGTGCTTGCATTGACATGTCTGGTTTTTAGCGGTTGTTCGAAATCAGAAGCGGTTGTTTCCGGTAATGAAGTCAGTCAGGTAGTAAATGGTGTATGGGAGAATATAAAAGCGGAAGATTATGTAGAATTAGGGCAATATAAGGGACTTGAGGTTACAAGGCTTTCGACGATTATAAGTGATGAGGATGTTGAAGCTGAGTTGAGAGACAGTGTAAATTCTTTACTCGAAGCTGAAGAAGTTAAAGACAGAGATACGGTTGAGAATGGAGATATTGTTAATATAGATTTTGAGGGTAAAGTTGACGGGGTGGCCTTTGAAGGGGGATCCTCTGAGGATTTTGATCTTACTATAGGGTCCGGTATGTTTATAGAAGGCTTTGAGAAAGGACTTATCGGTAAGAAAGTCGGAGATAAGACAGAGTTAAATCTGACTTTCCCGGAATACTATCCCAATAATGAAAGTCTTCAGGGTAAACCGGTAGTATTTACGGTTTCGGTCAATTCTATAAAGTCATTGCCTGAGTTGACGGATGAGGCGGTTAAGAAAGTTACCTCCGGTGAATATGGTACAATAGAAGAATATAAAAAGGTTATTAAGGATGAATTGGAAAAAAATGCGGTAGAATACGCTGACAGTGCAATGTATATAGATCTTTGGCAGCAGGTGGTGGATAATTCCAAAGTAAAAGCAGATATTCCTACGGAATTGCTTGAAATGAAAAAAGATACAATTAAGAAAAATGCAGAAGCCTATGCAAAAGCATATGGAATGGAGTGGGAAGATTATCTTACAAATGTAATGGGTATAACCCAAAAAGAGTTTGAGGAAGAAGCAGTCGGTTATGCGGAAGAAGGAGCAAAAGAAAGTCTGGTATTAATGGCTCTGGCAAAAGCCGAGGGAATAGAGATTTCTCAGGATGAATTAAGTAAGGCAATGAAGGAATATGTTGAAAAGTATGAATATGGATCCGTACAGGAATTTATGAATTCGGTTAATATGGATGATTTTAAAGAATATATTTTAATGTCAAAGGTGCAGGAATTTCTTGCTGATGAAGCAGTGATCAAAACAGAAGACAGTGTAGAGTGAGGTGGCAAATATGGAATTAACAGATATCAGGGAATTATATAGAAATAAGGAACAGTATTATAATAAGAAGATAGTAGTAGGCGGATGGGTAAGAAGTAAACGTGATTCAAAAACCTTTGGTTTTATAGTAATGAATGACGGTACTTTTTTTGAGCCCCTGCAGGTAGTATATGGTGATAATCTGGAGAATTTTGCAGAAATTAATAAAATCAATGTAGGAACTGCGTTGATAGTTGAAGGAACATTGGTGTCGACCCCCGAAGCAAAACAGCCCTTTGAAGTACAGGCTGAAAAAGTTGTTATAGAAGGAGCCTCAACTCCTGATTATCCACTTCAAAAGAAGCGGCATACATTGGAATATTTAAGAACACTTACACATTTGCGCGCAAGGACCAATACTTTTCAGGCGGTATTTAGAGTTCGCTCATTAGCAGCGTATGCAATTCATAAATTTTTTCAGGAAAGAGGCTTTGTATATGTTCATACTCCACTTATAACCGGTAGTGACTGTGAAGGTGCAGGTGAGATGTTTAGAGTTACTACTCTTGATATGAATGAAATTCCAAGAACTGAGGATGGTAAAATAGATTATACTCGTGATTTCTTTGGAAAAGAGACTAATTTGACGGTTAGCGGTCAGCTTAATGGTGAAACTTATGCTATGGCATTTAAGAATATTTATACTTTTGGACCTACATTTCGTGCGGAGAATTCAAATACAACAAGGCACGCGGCCGAGTTTTGGATGATAGAACCGGAAATGGCCTTTGCGGATCTTAAGGATGATATGATCCTTGCGGAAAGTATGATCAAATATATTATTCGGTATGTTATGGAAAATGCTCCCGAAGAGATGAACTTTTTTAATCAGTTTGTTGACAAGGGACTTATAGAAAGACTTAATCACGTGGTTAATTCCGATTTTGGACACGTAACTTATACAGATGCCGTAAAAATCCTTGAAAAGCATAATGATGAATTTGAATATAAGGTATTTTGGGGATGTGATCTTCAGACTGAGCATGAAAGATATCTTACGGAAAAAGAATTTAAAAGGCCGGTATTTGTTACCGATTATCCAAAGGAAATCAAAGCATTCTATATGAAGCTTAATGAGGATGGTAAGACTGTTGCAGCCATGGATTGCCTTGTACCGGGAATTGGGGAGATCATCGGTGGAAGTCAGAGAGAAGATGATTATGATAAGTTATTAGACAGGATGAAGGAGCTCAATTTAAATAAAGAGGATTATGATTTCTATTTGGATCTTCGAAAATATGGTTCTGCAAGACATTCGGGATTTGGATTGGGCTTTGAAAGATGCGTAATGTATCTTACGGGAATGGCAAATATAAGAGATGTTATTCCGTTCCCAAGAACGGTAAATAATTGTGATTTGTGATTCTTTTGTGAATAAATAAACGGAATTATTTACAAATATGTTTCAAATATGTTACTATTATAATGCGATATGGGGATATCGCATTATAATAGTTAAAGATCTTTTGGATTTGAGGGGATTCGGGAGATATTTGGGAGTATATATTAAGGGGAAAAAAAATGAAGAAACGCTTTTTAATGCTTTTTATAGCTTCAGTTCTTACGATTACACCCACGATGAATGTAATGGCCGTTACCAAAAATGAAGTACAGGCACAGAAGAAAGAAGCTCAGAAAAATCTGGAAGTAGTTAATAATAATATAGAGAGTATAGAAGTAAACCGTGATGCAATAGAAGAAGAAATAGTTGAGATAGATGCTCAGCTGGTAGATTTATTGCTTACGGTTGATTTAATTTCCGGAGATATTGAACTTAAGCAATCTGCTATTAATGATGCTCAGGCTGAATATGAGGCTGCAAAAAATAAAGAAGCAGAACAATACGAATCTATGAAGAAGCGTATTAAATTTATGTATGAAAAGGGAGAAAAGAAATATGTTGAAATGTTCCTGCAGTCTCAAAGTCTTGCAGAGATAGTTAATAAAACGGACTATGTAGAACTTTTATATGAGTATGATCGGGAAATGCTACTTAATTATCAACAAACTAAGGAACAGGAAGCGCAGATTAAGGAAAGACTGGAAAATGAGAAAAATGAGCTTGTTGAAATGCAGAATGAATATGTTGAAGAAAGTAAAAACCTTGAAAAGGTTATAGATGAGAAAAAGAGTTCTTTAGCAAATTTTGATGCGCAATTGAAGGCGGCTCAAAATAAAGCAAATGAATATCAGTTGCAGATAAAGCAGCAGACTGCGGTACTTAAGCAGATAGAAGCTGATGAGGCAAAAAAGAAAGCTGAAGAAGAGGCCAGGAAAAAAGCAGAAGCAGAAGCTAAGAAGAAGCTGGAAGAAGAGGCTAAAAAAATCGATGAAACAAAGGAAGCGTCAAATGAGGTAAATAAACAGGAAGATGCAGCAGCGGTAAATAAATCCGATCAAAATGAGCAAAACAGTGAAGAAGCTTCCAAAGACAGTACAAATAATAATGCAGAAGAAACGGAAGCTGTAAGTAATACAGAGGAAAAGAAAGAAACAGAAACTGTTTCAACACAAAGTCAAACGCCCGCTTCTCCCGGAGATTCCGCTAAAGGACAGGAGATTGCGAATTATGCTTGTAACTTTATAGGAAACCCTTACGTTTCCGGTGGTAATTCTCTTACTGATGGTTGTGACTGTTCGGGATTTACTTGTGCGGTATATCAGAAATATGGGTATTCACTTCCAAGAAGCAGTTATTCTCAGTCAACTTATGGAAGAGAAGTAAGTTATGCGGAAGCCCAGCCCGGAGATATAATTTATTACGGGGGGCACGTAGGAATATATTTGGGAGGCGGAAAGATAGTGCATGCAAGCACACCTGCTACGGGAATAAAGATAAGTAATGCTTTGTATCGTTCGATAATAACAATAAGAAGGATAGTATAGATTTGATATACAATAATAAAGTACAGGTAGTAATAAAAATGGGTATGAAATTATGGTTCATACCCTTTTTTTGTATGTGGTTTAATCCTAAATACTGATATATATTTAGATAAAGTGAAATTGAAGTATTTATTTAATATGTTTATTTAAGCATCGATTAAAAGTTTCTCTCCATAAAGTAGGATGAAACAGTATCAGTAAAGGAAACAATTCAAGTCTTCCGGCAATCATATCAAACATAAGGACATATTTGCTTAGTGTAGAAAAATGACCGAAATTCTGGGTTGCTCCGACCTCTGAAAGTCCGGGACCTATGTTGTTTATGGTAGCGGCTACAGCAGTAAAATTCGTGACAAGGTCTTTTCCGTCTATGGATACTAAGAGTATCGACAGAGAGAACAATATGGTAAAGGTAATAAAATAAACATTGGTAGCTCTTAATACTTCATGTTCGATTGGTTTATCATCCATTTTGATCTTTTTAATGCTTTTGGGATGAATATAAGAATTCAATTCTTTAATTATGGTTTTTCGTAAAATGATCAATCTTGAAACTTTAATACCACCGCCTGTACTTCCCGCACAAGCACCGATAAACATTAAAAATACCATTACAGTCTGGCATACAGCCGGCCATTTATCAAAATCAACAGAAGAAAATCCGGTAGTGGTAATTATGGAAGCAACCTGAAAGGCGGTATCTCTTAATGCATCGGAAGCATAATTATAACTGTTGACCAGTCTGGTAAAGATGATAGCTATAGCAATTAATATTATGGCAAGATAATGAACAACTTCTTCCATTGTAAATGCTTTTTTAAATTGTCGGAACAGTAAAAGATAATAAGCGTTAAAATTAATTCCGAACATGATCATAAATATTGTAACCACCCATTGTAAATAAGGTGAATAACTTGCAAAACTATCATTTTTTATTCCAAAACCTCCGGTACCTGCAGTTGCTACGGCTGTATTTATTGCATCAAACAGAGGCATTTTACCGATTACAAGAAATAAAATTTCCAAAATTGTCATAACAAAATAGATAATATATAGAATTCTTGCAGTCGAACGGATTTTGGGAACCAGTTTTCCGACAGAGGGTCCGGGGCTTTCTGCTTTCATTATGTTTATTTGCGATCCGCCGCCTATAGGGATTATTGCCAGTAAGAATACAAGAACTCCCATTCCACCTATCCAGTGAGTGAAACAACGCCAAAAAGTAACGGATTTACTTAAGGATTCCACTTCAGAAAGAATACTGGCACCGGTTGTTGTAAAACCTGATATTGTTTCAAACAAAGCATCTGTCAAGGACGGTATGGAACCACTTAAGTAAAAAGGGAGAGAGCCAAAGAAACTTAAAAGGATCCAGCTTAAGGAAGTTATTATACATCCTTCCTTTAAATAAAAAATTTTGGATTTTGGTTTGGAAAGAGACATTCCAAAACCTAACAATAAGCATAATCCCGCAACAATAAGAAAATATATTCCATTTTTATCCTTATATATAAGAGCTACTATACATGGAAGTAATAATAATGCGGCTTCTATCATTAATACCAATCCCAATGTATAGCGAACGATCGAGCTATTCATTTTTTTTCTCCTATTTGGCACAAAATGCAGTGCCGGTTTAAATCTGTATTATATTAATTATTCCAAAATATCCTGAATGGTGTCAAAACCTGAATGTGTTGTAACGATCATTACAGAATCTCCCACCATTAGTGAATCTGAACCGCTGGGCATAAAGATTTTTCCACTGCGATTGATCAAGGCGATTATAAGGCTGCTTTTGAGGGGAAGGTTTGCAAGTGTCTGACCTGTAACTTTTGATTCTTTATCTATATAGAATTCAATCGCTTCTACTCTGTGATCGTACATATGATATAAAGTCTCTATATTTGAATTCATAGAAGCTTTTTTAGCACGTACATATGCAATAATAGCTTCACTGGTAATATATCGCGGATAAACTATACTTCCAAGATCAAGCTTACTTATAACTCCACGGAAATTGATCTTATTGATCTTGGTAATAACTTTTGCGTTTGAAACCTGCTGTGCGTACAAAGTAAGAATTATATTTTCTTCATCTATTCCGGTTAACGGAATAAAAGCCTGAGCTGTTTCTATGCCTTCTTCTTTGAGTAATTCTTCGTTAGTTCCGTCACCATTTATTATAATGGCCTTGGGAAGTAAGTTGCTTAATTCTTCACAGCGACTTTTATTTGATTCTATTATTTTAACGTTCATTCCCATATTAAGTAACATATTTGAGAGATAATAGGCTGCTTTACCACCTCCTATTATTACAACGTCTTTGATTTTACTTGATTTAACACCAATTTGGGAAAAGAAATCCTTTACTTGTTTTCTGGAGGTTACAAAGGAAATGATATCTCCGCTTAGAATTCTGTCGGTTCCGGAGGGGATAAAAACTTTATTATCCCGTTCTATTGCACATATAAGGATTTTGGTTTTTATTACATCGGAAAGATCAGAAATCCGGATACTGTTAAGTTTACTGTCTTCCTTAATTTTGAATTTGATAAGTTCAGCCTGTCCATGAGCAAAAGAACTAACTTCCAGTGCTGATGGAAGGTATAATATACGGGATATTTCTTTGGCAACTTCAAATTCGGGATTAATGATCATAGCCAGACCCAATTGTTCTGTAAGGTATTGAACTTCTTTATTATATTCCGGAGTTCTGACACGGGCTATTGTTGCACAGTTACCAACTTGTTTAGCTACAGTACAGCACAAGAGATTTAATTCATCCGAGTTTGTAACAGCAATCATAAGATCAGCATTTTTAATGCCTGCTTCTTCCTGGGTTGTGAAACTGGCACCATTGCCTTCAATACCCATAACGTCAAAAGTATTGGTTATGGACTCAAGGGTACGGGGGTTTTTATCTATAATGGTAATATTATTTCCTTCGTTGCTTAATATTTCAACCAGAGTGGCTCCTACCTTACCGCAACCGACAATGATGATACTAAGTCCTTCTTTAACAGTCTTTTTTTGTCTAAACATGCTGGTTCCTCCTAAACTATCCCCTATAATAACACTTTATAAGGAAAAAAGCATTATAAATAAAGTTGTTTTGTATATTTTGCATTATTAAAATTGAGTTTATAAAGGAGTATTATAAAAAAATATTGAATTATATTTATACTGTGATGTAAAGTAAAATGTGGAACTGCAATATATTAATAAATATTGTAGGGATAAATTATTATAATTAGATTATTGAGGGAGAAAATGGATAAAGAAAAAGTTTTGGTCATTGATTTTGGAGGTCAATATAATCAACTGGTTGCAAGACGTGTACGGGAATGTAATGTTTATTGTGAAATATATTCTTATAAAACTCCGTTAGATAAGATAAAGGAAATGAATCCAATGGGAATAATCCTCACCGGAGGCCCCAACAGTGTTTATGTAGATGGAGCACCGACGGCAGGTAAAGAATTATTTGAAATAGGGGTTCCTATACTGGGGTTATGTTATGGAGCCCAGCTTATGAATCATGTACTTGGAGGAGAAGTTAAAAAGGCCGAAGCGCGGGAATATGGTAAAACAAGGACTTTGATCAATAAAAAGTCAGTATTGTTTGAGAATGTCGGAGATTCTATTGATCCGCGGGAAAGTTATGCGGATGTATTGAGTGAAAAGGAAAGAAATAATAAATCCTTTGATGAAAAGGATACACTTGTTACTCAGGTTTGGATGAGTCATTTTGATTATATTTCAAAAATGGCAGAGGGCTTTGAGGCGGTTGCATATACGGAGAATTGTCCCGTTGCTGCCGCTGAGAATATAGAAAAGAAGTTATTTGCAATCCAATTTCACCCCGAAGTATTACATACGCTTGATGGTACAACAATATTATATAATTTTGTAAGAAATATCTGTGGTTGTACAGGTACCTGGCGTATGGATACTTTTGTTGAAGGAGCCGTAAAATCCATAAGTGAAAAAGTGGGTAATGGAAAAGTATTACTTGCTCTTTCGGGAGGTGTTGACTCTTCGGTACTTGCTGCGCTTTTATCAAAAGCAATAGGAAAGCAACTAACCTGTGTTTTTGTGGATCATGGATTATTAAGAAAAGATGAAGGCGATGAAGTTGAAAAAATATTTGGAGAAGAGGGACAGTTTAATCTTAATTTTATAAGAGTTAATGCGGCAGAAAGATATTATAAGAAACTTAGAGGTATAAGTGAACCTGAACAGAAACGTAAAATAATCGGTGAAGAATTTATAAGAATATTTGAGGAAGAATCCCAAAAAATCGGTAAAGTAGATTTTCTGGCACAGGGGACCATTTATCCGGATGTAGTGGAATCCGGCCTTGGAGGAGAATCTGCGGTTATTAAGTCACATCATAATGTGGGAGGATTACCTGATACTGTGGATTTTAAGGATATAATTGAGCCTTTAAGAGATTTGTTTAAGGATGAGGTCAGAAAGGTTGGTTTGGAACTTGGCATTCCCGAAAAGCTGGTATTTCGCCAGCCTTTTCCCGGGCCGGGACTTGGGGTAAGGATAGTGGGTGAGGTTACTGCCGATAAGGTCAGGATAGTTCAGGAGGCTGATCATATTTATAGGGAAGAGATAGATAAAGCGGTAGAAGAGTATAAGATAATATATAGAACCGAGCCTGAATGGAAGCCCGATCAGTATTTTGCGGCACTTACAAATATGCGAAGTGTCGGAGTAATGGGAGATGAGCGCACTTATGATTATGCGATAGCTCTTCGGGCTGTAAACACCATAGATTTCATGACCGCCGAAGCATCCGGGATTCCCTTTAATGTTCTTCAGACGGTAATGAGCAGGATCATAAACGAAGTAAGGGGTGTAAACAGAGTATTTTATGATCTTACAAGTAAGCCGCCCGGGACGATAGAGATGGAATAGACCCCTAAATCCTGCAAAGCCTTTAACACAGGGCTTTGCAGGGTATAACCAGAAGAATACGGGGCGATTTCTACTAATCTTTTCAAAAATCCCCAGTTTTAGATCCTTTTCGCCAGATATTCATCATACAGAAGCATTATCCTAGCCCGATATCGGGCTTTTTTTATTTCTTCTATCTCGGTCTTATATGCTCGACATCTGCCCCATTTACGCCCGTTCTGGTCGAATGGCTATCACTGGTGGATTCTTCTGCTAAAGCTTCTGTACGGGGCACACAGCCCCTTTATTTGCCTTGTGCATGCCATTAATTATAAAAATATGGTTTATTATTCTGCTCGTGACCATCAGTAGTGGTCACGCTTTTTTATTGTGGGATTTTTACGGAAAGAATGGAAAGAACAGAAAGAAAGTAAAGAAAGCATATCATTTTTTCAAAATCATTTTGAGCAGTTTATCTGCATCTAGTTTATGTAGGTAGGGCACAGTATGCAAGAAGGAGGTTCAAAATGAGAATTACAGAAAACTGCACGTTAAGTGTGAACGATGGGAGAATCACTGTTTCAAATGAAAAGAGAGAGGAGGTGATTCTGAACGAGTTGGTGGATTTAAATGTGCCAGCAAAGGAGGTGTTGCTTGAAGTAAAGAGGCTTTTCTGCGATTTCTATTA
>JAILKH010000136.1 GCA_024693925.1 Lachnospiraceae bacterium
GAATACTTTAGCTGTATTAAATACTTGAAACATGGCCAGAAAATATAATGAATCCTCCGTTTTCCAGGGCTTATGATCGGACACATAATGAACTATACGGGAATTTTCAACTAACACATCCGCTATATCATTGAAATTTAACGGAAATGTATTCCAGAAAACACTTATAAATTTTATATCACCTTTAAAAATTATATTAAGAGCATCCTGATCCGGTAAATCTCCCATATAATCCACAGATGCAACTAATTCCCAATACTCCTGCATTTTATCGGTTCTTCTTAATTTCTCTATATTTATCATAAGAATACCCGAATTAATATACTCGGAAATACCCAGTCTTTCAAATGGATTACTTGTATAATCCAATACTCCCGCATATGAATTCCCTTCAAAATCCATATAATACAATTCTTCTATATTATTCCGGACCAAAATATCAGAATCCATCCACAGTACCCTGTCTAAATCCGGAAAAAGCTCAGCCGCATAAAATCTAAAGAAAGATTCCGCTTTCCACCTTCCTGTTGATATTTTTATTCTGTCTAATAACTCATCATTTATATAAATAAATTCAATCCTATTATTTTGACCTATCCTCTGAAGTTTCTTGATCACCTGCATAGCATTACAGGATAAGTTAACATGTAATATTCTTAAATTTATATTATTATTATGTGTAAACAGTGAATAAATTGCTGTTATTGCCGGTAACAGAAAATTCATATCAAAAGCCATTATAATATTCATTAAATACCCCTCTGATCTCTCAAATTATGAATATATTCGAATAAATCCCCGGATTTATCTTTCATAATAGAGAAAAGCTCATATTCCATAACCATTCTGTTTTCTATATTTTCATCTCCTTCTATAGCAAGTGCGTTTTCCAAATAGGTTTGGATCACCTCGGTACAATAAAATCTCAGCAATTCTCCTGCTGTTCCTTCCATAATCTGACTGTATAACACATCATATCTTCTGCAGGCATTTCTGAAATCATCATCCCATAACTCAGGATTATTCCAAAGTTTTCTTACGGACTCATTTAAACTCACTGCCTCATCAAGTATCTGCGATGTTTTCTTTAAATTATATATATTAAGGTCAAACCATTCATCTATATATTCTTTCTCCCTTTGATCGCCTCCCTTTAATTTTTTTATCCATTCGTTAATAGGATATTCCCGATTGCAATACTTATCAATTGTATCTGCAAGGGACATGATCAGCGTCCCTTTTATAAGGGCACCGCCTTCAGTCGCATCAATTACCTGTATATCTTTATTGTGTTCTATTACTTTCTCAAAATATTTCCGGAAGAATTCCCAATCCGATCTTGTCCTTACTTTCTCTCCGTTTATTCCATCAGCTTCTATATTATTATCATTAATATTTTTATCATTTATATCACTTTCAAAACCTGTATGGGAATATCCGCTGCTATCATATGCCAGATCCTGTCCGACCAGTATTATATTTTTAAAACCGGCCGTAACAAATATAGAAAATATATCCGTAGCAACAGACCCGGTATCAAGTTCTTCATCCGCTTCCGCCAAAGTCCTCTCTACCGAGAACTCTTCCCTGAAAAGATTAAATCCGTAATATATTATTCTTCCGTCATATCCGTTTCTACACTTATCATCCGCATAAACCGAACTTAGTATCGTATATTGTTTATCCTCTCCAAAATCAATAAAACCGGTTTCTTTAGGATCTGTGACAGCGACCAGATCAGGCATAATGTCATTATTCCTGAGAGTCTTCATCGCGTGAGTTACCGCAATAATGATCGCCTTACCACTTGCCCTTTTCAACTCACTGCAATTCTTCATTAAGGAAGGTCCGGCTGCCACAATCACTATCGGTATATCTCTGGTTCCGATATTATCAAGTAATTGTGAAATAATGTAATTCCTATCCAATGAATTTATTGTATATATAAAATTCTTACATGGAAGCAGATGAAATTTCTTTCTTGCTCCTTCCGCATTTGCCACAGGTTGTATTATTTCTTTTAGTATCCCCACCATGGTCTCCACATAAGGATCATTACGGTTTATATATTTACCTACGGAAACAACCTTAATATGATGAACATTGTAATCTTTAATATTCTCCCTCAGCACTCTTTTAAGATTATCTGTATCTTCACCGGCAACGATAGTAAGCCTTTTATCCATTAAAATATCTTCTAAATCATTTCTTTCACAATAATCATTATATGATCCGGCATCAGGTTCCCATACAATTACTCTAAGTGTATGCAAGGAATTACTTAAGGCCTTCTCAAGACACAATCTTCCTCCAAAGCCTATAATTATCCTTAATATGGTATCCTTCTCAAAATTCAGATTTTCTGCCATTTTCATTTCATCAAAAAAACTATTATCCATAGCACTCTCTTTCCGGGTAAATATTCATCAATAATATAATTTATAAGATTTACTGTTT
>JAILKH010000151.1 GCA_024693925.1 Lachnospiraceae bacterium
ATTATCCGGATGATATCCCGATAATCTAATAAGATTTCTTGCCAACGTATCTATCTTTACCGGTTCTCCCATATCAAGGATAAATATTTCACCACTCCAGGCATACACACTTGCTTGAAGTACAAGACTTACCGCCTCGGGGATAGTCATAAAATACCTTATTATATCCGGATGTGTTACAGTGACGGGACCTCCCGCTTCTATCTGTTTCCTAAAAAGTGGTATTACCGAACCGTTACTGCCAAGTACATTTCCGAATCTCACCGCAACATACTGGGTACAGGGTTTAAACTCCTTATTCTGTATCCTTTCAGCCATATTCTTATCTATATTGTCAATTTCCGAATGAAGATGTAGAAGTGGTAGTTTGCTGACATCTCCGGATTTAACTATTTCATCCATGGTCTGAATGACCATTTCACACAGTCGTTTACTGGCTCCCATAACATTGGCAGGATTAACTGCTTTATCTGTACTAATAAGAACGAATTTTTCGGTATTATTCATCATTGCAGCATAAGCTGTTTTATATGTACCTATAACATTATTTTTTATTGCTTCATCAGGACTTGTCTCCATTAAAGGTACATGTTTATGTGCTGCCGCATGATATACTATCTCAGGCTTATAAGTCTCAAATACATTAAATATTTTACGGCTGTCTCTAACCGACCCTATTAACGTTGTAAGCTTAACATTCGGATAATTACGTTTAAGCTCCTGCTCTATATCGTATGCATTATTCTCATACACATCAAAAATAATCAGATGCCCGGGGCTATGCGATGCTATCTGCCTACACAGCTCACTTCCTATAGAGCCTCCGCCACCCGTTACCAATATTCTTTTTCCACTTAATTCATTAAATATCTCTCCAAGATCAACCTTAATCGTGTCTCTTCCAAGAAGATCTTCAACCGCCACCGGTTTCATCTTGCTAAGGGAAACATCTCCGTTAGCCAACTGATATAACCCGGGAAGTGATTTAAGTTCGCAATTAGTCTCCTTACATATAGTAAGTATGTCTCTCTTCTCGGCTGCCGATGCCGTCGGGATAGCAAAAAGGATTTGTGTAATTTCGTATTTACTGACACTCTCTAATATGCGGTCTCTTCCGCCTACTATCGGTACCCCTTCTATATATCTGTTCCACTTATTTGCATTATCATCTATTATGCAACAGGGATTAGCGTTAGCCTCAAGCGAATTGTTAAGTTCTCGGATTATTAACTGCCCTGCGGAACCCGCGCCTATTATCATTGCGTTTTCCTTGTTTTTTTTCTCGCTGTATATCCTGCTTCTCTGCAAATTAACAAATCTGTAACCAAACCGGATAAGCACTACGAAAAAAAACTGTATTACCGGCCCTATTACGTAATAAGAAATCGGCATTCGTGTATATAACAGAGTTATTCCGACAGTGTGTATGATAAAGCAAACTATTGATGCAGAAACGATTCTTCCAAGCTCCATAAAGCTTGCGAACCGCCACACACTCTGATAAAGCCTGAATCCCCAAAAAACAAGTAATGTTAAAACCGTATAAATTGGTATAAAACAAATAAATGCATACTTATATTTATATGGTATAGCACTGTAGCGGGTATCAAACCTCAACCACAATGCCAGAAAATAAGCTGCATTTATCATAACCACATCATACACTACCAAATATATGGCAATGATTTTCCAATGAGGCAATCCAATCTTTTTTCCTTCAGTACTTACGCTTTTTTCTCTTTCCACCAACTCATCCCCGGATAAATAACCAAAATCGCGTATCAAATTGCATAGCTTCGCCATTTGCACGAGAATCACCATTGATTTTCCCACAAACAAGCTCAGCTATACCGGAAATCGAAGTCGGATCGCGGATATACCGTCGAACTCATCTCATCCCTTTGATACACGTGATTGATCACTACATAATCCCTACCTCATATATACTTAAATCAACTTAACTTCGTCATTGAACTGAGAAGCTCCTTAATATCCAGTTCGCTTCCGTCCGATAATACTTCCGGCGCCTTATCATCCTCCGGAAAGTAGTGTTTCTTCGGCATCACGGTAAATCCTGCACATACCGTTCTTCCGTTTATCTTAAGATCAAGGTAAGCTCTTCGGTCATGGGCTCTGACATCCGCTATATGATCCTCATAAACCTTAAGCGGTCCTTCCACCACCTTGAATTTCTTCTTACCTTCCCTGTAACCGTAAGACATCTTAAGAAGTCCGCTGCATTCATCGGAATCCAGTAGGAAATCCATGAACTTCGCTTCATCCTCATTAAGATCAGATACATTAAGCTCGTCCACTTCTCCGGCACACTTCTGTTCATAGAAAGATAATTCTCTTACAAAGGTCCCTATATTCCTTGTATGGTTCCTTATGAACTCATGCAGCTCAGGCAGTTCCATATCCGATCTGATAAAAACATATCCCGGAAATAGAGCCTGTACATCCACTATGCCACCCTTGTCCCTGCGATAAACCTCCATACAGGGATAGAAGATATATCCCTTAGCCTCCGGTAGAGCTTCTCTAAGAACATCTCTTACCTGCTGCTGTTTGGCAGTCTGTGTATATATGACACAATAATGATGTCCCATATCACATATCCCTTATCCCGATACATACCTGTTCTATCCGGCCGACGATCTTAAGCAAAGCCTCCGAAACATCTTCACCGTCTTCCGACTTCTCAGCCTCAACATTTAGATCATCCCGAATGAACATAAGCCTTCTAACAGCCTCATCAGCATTCATTACACCATCTGAAATCATA
>JAILKH010000152.1 GCA_024693925.1 Lachnospiraceae bacterium
CATTTTGATGTTCAGTTTTCGGGCAGCGATTATGTGAATGATCCCAATTTTGCCGTGTATAAGGACTTTCTTGAAAAACACGGTGCCACGATGGAATTCTTCCCCTACACCCAGTCAACCAGCTCAACTAAGCTTAAGGAATTGATAGAGAAGAAGCTGTTGTAGTATATGGAGATGTTTTTTAGAGGAAGGCTTTCCAATGGACATAAACAGAGTAATCTATGAATTAAAACAAAATGCGGTTAATTTAGAGAATTCGATCTGCGTGGTAAATAATGCAGTAATGACGCTTGATGAGATAGAAAACTTGGGCTGGAATGAATTTGGCATGAGATCTAAGTACAACATGCCGCCCAAACTATACAAGTATTTTCCGAATTTTATTACTATAAAAGAGGGAAAACAGGAGAATTATTCTATACAGGCATTAAGAGATAATACAGTTTATCTTAGTTCGCCGACAGAATTTGATGATGTATATGATTCCGATATCAATTTGGAATTGTCAGAATATGAGAAGTATAGATTGAAGCATTATTGTGAGATATGTGGCCTGGAATTTGAGGAAAAGGATACACCTCAGGAAATGGAAGATGCCATAATAAGGAAGCTTTTCTATATTGTCCGAGAAAAAGGGGATCTAAAACAAGCATTGATAAAAGAGGCAGATTCGGAACTAGAAAAACTGAGTGACGAGTTGTTTGTCCAAAAGATGTTGGTGGAACTTGCAAATGGTAATGATTTTGGAAAAGCGTTGTCTAATGTTATTGTTTCGGATTATTCTGATTTTACAAAATCATTAAGGGAGTCATTTAGAGTAGCCTGTTTTACGACAACACCATTTTCGCAGCTGATGTGGGGAGGCAGTTATGCTGACTGTCACAGAGGATTTTGTATAGAATATTCAATCCCATCTGATATAAGCTCTTATAAAGATGTGTTTCTTAACCTTTTCCCTTTGGTTTATTGTAAAGTCAGGCCGGAAATGTCAGAAAGACTGGTAAGAATGCAGGATAAGATATATACGAATGAAGCATTATGGGATATATATTTTCATGGTGTTCTGAGAAAAAGTATTGATTGGATGTATCAAAATGAGTGGAGACTTGTACTACCGCGAGGAATAGATGCAGACAGAGATTATAATATAAAGTTCTTTCCGATTAGCAGAGTTTTTATTGGAAACAGAATGGAGTCTGAAAAACGGCGTGATATAATTGATATTTGTAACGAAAAAAGTATTCCTTATGTCGGTGTTACAAGAAATTCTAGTAGATATGAGATGCAGGCGTGCAAGTTTAGCTGTGAGGAGTGCCAGAACATTTTTCCGTAGAATATAATAAATAGTAGTTTAACATAAGCTGAGATAGGAGGTGATATTCATTAATGAACCCAGAATTAGACAACTATGTTATAATATGAATCTTGGTTCTACAGAACCTAAATTTGCTATATTGGATGATGGAACACAAGTAGTTACAAAACTATTTAACGGTCCGGAGGGAAATCTGGTTCTCTTTAATGAGTATTTTTGTTATAGATTAGCTATCCTACTGGATATTCCGATGCCTAGATCCGGCGTTTGCATTTTGGATAATTCATCAGAGATACTGGATAAGGAGCTTGCAACACCGAAGAATTATGGAAAAGCCTTTTTCTCTGAATTTATGCCAAAGGTTACAAAGTTACTTCCTTCCATTATTACTATAATAAGGAATAAAGAAGATTTTGTAAAGATCCTATTATTTGATCATATTATTTTTAACACAGATAGAAACCCCGGTAATCTTTTGGTTAGATTTTACAAGGATGATAAATCGCTGAAAGTCATAGACCATACACATGTTTTTATAAATCAAACCTTTTGGGATTCGACTTGCTTAAGAAGAGCAATGGATGAAAATGATTTATTAGATACTAAAGTGCTTGAGTACAATTCATATTTGTATGAGATGTTTTTTCGCAATCTTTCTATTACTAAGGAAATCCTGGAAAAAGAAGGCTTGCTCTTTAAAAGAAGGATTAATCGTGATATAATAAGGCTCTTCAGGGGTGATGGTGGGTGAAAATCACCCACAACCCCAGTATTTATGCTGATTATGCAACTTTAGGTTTTCGATTAGGAAGCGGGACCCTTAAATCCGAGCAAACAAGGTATACCATATCCAGCATATTTTGTAT
>JAILKH010000010.1 GCA_024693925.1 Lachnospiraceae bacterium
TATAGTGTGAAACATTATATTTAAATTACAAATTTATGCGGTTATTTAAAGAGGTAATGTCAATAATTACACATTCTTTATAAATTTTGTTTTTATGAATTGTTACAATTGAAATAATATTTATCATAGTCTATAATCTAATCTTGATTGGATAATCTTATTTACGTATTAAATTTGTCTTTATCACAGTCATATTAAATACCTTATAGTAATCATTCAGAACAGGTAATGTCATAAGAAATCCATCGTAAGCGAGTATGTGCATTGCTACGGTCAATACTGAGTAAACATCCTGCACTGATGTTTAGCATCCTCGCTAAAGTATTCTGTTTAAATACATATGTTTATAAAATATGTCCTTTATAAGTGCTAAAGGACTGGTTTCGCGACATAAGTTTAAATGTATAAATATATGAACTGTTTTGAATAATAACTACCTGTAAATAGTTTATTATAAGATAGTAAATTACATGGTTTACAAATTATCATATATAGAAGAGGAAAAGTATGGGAAGAATAGTAGCAATAGCTAATCAAAAAGGTGGAGTAGGTAAAACTACGACAGCAATTAATTTATCTGCCGCTTTAGCAAAAAAAGGAAGAAAAGTACTACTTATAGATTGTGATCCGCAGGGAAATGCTACCAGTGGATTTGGTATTAATAAAGATGAAAAGGATCTTATGACTGTATATCAGTTATTAATAGGAGAAGCTGAAGATATAAATGACTGTATAATAAAAGATGTAGTTAAGAATCTTTCAATAATACCTGCAAATGCAGAACTTGCCGGCGCTGAAATTGAACTTATCGGCGTAGAAAAAAATTGGATGATATTAAAAAAGGAAGTAGATTGGATAAGGGATAAGTATGATTTTATAATTATAGACTGTCTTCCTTCTTTAAATATACTTACAGTAAATTCTATGACTACTGCAGATTCAATATTAGTTCCTATACAGTGTGAGTACTATGCTTTGGAAGGTTTAGGACAGCTTGTTAAGACAATAAATATGGTAAAGAGCAGAATAAATCCGGATCTTGAAGTAAATGGTATTGTATTTACTATGTATGATTCCAGAACCAATCTTTCCCAACAGGTTGTAGATAATGTTAAAGCTAATATAAAATATTATGTTTATGATACAATAATTCCGAGAAATATACGTCTTGCAGAGGCTCCAAGCCATGGAAAACCGATTGATCTCTATGATCCCAAATCAGTTGGAGCGGAAAAATATTCTGAGTTAGCTGCTGAGTTCATAGCCCATGATAAGTTGGGTGGATAAAGGGTTGTAATAAAACATTTATTAAGCTTGCTTATTATAAATGTTTTATTAACAGCCCTAACATACATAAGTAAGAAGCCATTTACGAAGTAAAAGAGCGAATTACGAATGTATAGAATACGAATTTCATCAGAAATTCACTATTCGTACTGGATCAGGCTCTGCTGAAAGCAGAGACGTGTCATGCGGAACGCATGATTTCTGAATGCATTTCCTTATTTGCATTCAGAAAGTCATGAAATTGCGAAGCAATTTGTTATCCAAAATAGAAGAAATACAAATATAAATTACAAAGGAGCATGTATGGCAACAAAAGCAAAAGGTTTGGGTAAGGGATTAGGAGCTCTGATACCTCTTGATGAGCTTGATGTAAAAAGTGAGATAGATATTAACAAGAATCCGGCTACTCCGGATAAGCTTGTTAAGATATCAAAGATAGAACCAAGAAAGGATCAGCCGAGAAAGACATTTAATGAAGACAAGCTTCAGGAACTCACTGATTCTATAAAAAAGTATGGTGTAATTGAGCCTATAATAGTTCAGGAATGTAATGATCATTATGAAATAGTAGCAGGTGAAAGAAGATGGCGTGCGGCAATGAAGGCAGGCCTGAAAGAAGTTCCTGTACTGATAAGGAATTTTACGGAACAGGAAATTGTTGAAATCTCCCTGATAGAGAATATTCAAAGAGAAGATTTAAATCCTATTGAAGAAGCACTTGCATATAAAACCCTTCTTGAAAAATATAATCTTAAACAGGATCAGGTTGCTGAAATAGTATCAAAAAGCAGAACTACTATTACTAATTCCATGAGGCTTCTTAATCTTTGTGATGAAGTACAGAGAATGCTTATTGATGAACAGTTGACCCAGGGTCATGCAAGAGCACTGCTTGCAATAGAAGACAGTGAAGAACAGTATACAGTTGCACAACGGGTATTTGATGAAAAACTCTCCGTAAGGGATATTGAAAAGATAGTTAAAGAATTATCAAAACAGAAGAAGGAAAAACCCAGGATAAAGATAGATAATGATTTTATCTACAGGGATTTTGAAGAAAAAATAAAAAATGCACTTGGAACCAAGATTTCAATAAAGCCCAAGGATAATGAAAAGGGTAAAATAGAAATAGAATACTATACAGCAAATGACTTTGAAAAGATAATTGAATATCTGGCGTCTTTTGGAAGCAGGGAGTAGGATTTAAATGGACAGCAGATTGTTTGATGCATTGGGAATGGATATAGATCCGGGAATACTTTTTCTTATCATGTTTATTATGATATTGGTATTCTTTATAATATTGATATTTCTTATTTTAAAATACAGCAGGCTTAAGGTAAGTTATGAAGCCTTTATGAGTGGAAGACAGGCTCAGAGTCTTGAGTCGGAGATTCTAAGCCTTTTTAACGATATTGACAGAATAAAAAAGATAACCGAAAAGAATAAGAGAGATATTTCCTTTATCATAGATGATCTTAAGGAGACTTATCAGAGAGTCGGAATAGTTAAATATGATGCCTTTAAAGAAATGGGTGGAAAGCTTTCCTTTAGTATAGCATTACTAAATGATAATAAGACAGGATTTATACTTAATTCGGTTCATAGTTCAGACGGTTGTTATGTATATACTAAAGAGATAGTGGACGGAAAATCCTCGGTTTCTTTGGGAGATGAGGAAAAGAAAGCTCTTATGTTGGCTCTGCAGGGAGACAGTACTGATTTTAGTTAGAATTTAATTTGAGGTGAATAATTTGCATCAGTATTTAGGTGCCGCTGGTTTCAGTAGTATTAGTTCTAAAAAGGAATTTATGGATATCATAAAAACAGTTATTTTGGAGCCATCGGATAAGAATTATATAGAGACAGAAAATGATAGTGTGATCTGTGAATACGTAAAATATTTTACGCCCACTACGGGTATTGTTGTAAGAGGAGAATTTGATAAGGACAATGATCTTTCATTAGATTTCTATTATCCTGTTTGTAAAGCGTATAATGTCAGTATCAATGAAAATCTTGGTATTGAAAGATATGCTGCCAATGAGTTTTTTGCCGGTGTCTGTGATGATCCAAGAATAGGAGTGACACTTATATTTGATATTCAGAACAGTGTAGATGTTATGAAAAGATTTGCAGACAATACAGATGACATGGAAGAGAAAGCCTCGGTTAATCTTTCGGGATTATCTATTAATGGTATGGTAATGCTTCCGATAAAAAAGGATAGTAACGAAAAGGCTAAGAATGAGAAAAATACAACAAACAGAAATAAACTCCTGATGGCTGCAAGAAACGGAGACGAAAATGCAATTGAGAGTCTGACTCTTGAAGATATTGATACTTATACACAGATATCCAAGAAGATAAGGAGTGAAGATATTTATTCCATAGTGGATTCATATTTTATGCCGTACGGAGTGGAATGTGATCAGTATTCGATAATGAGTGAAATAGTGGAATATTCGGTAGAAAAGAATACTTATACAGATGAGGAAATATATATTCTGACGCTTGATTATAATGGTATGGCAATGAACATAAGCATAAATAAAAAGGATCTTCTTGGCGAACCCATGGTTGGAAGAAGATTTAAAGGAACAGTGTTGATGCAGGGAAAAGTTGATTTTGGTTAACATAACTACTTGCTATTTTAGAGAAAAGCATATATAATACTTTTTGTGTTTTATAAAAGTCTACGTAGCTCAGCAGGATAGAGCGTTCGCCTCCTAAGCGAAAGGTCGGAGGTTCGAATCCTCTCGTGGACGCGCTTGAATGGTCAGGAACCCTTGTTTTTTACTGGGTTCCTGATTTTTCTTTGGAAATCCGCATAAATATATGATCATCTGCATCAACCGGTATCCCGTTTGACTGATTATACTTCTTCTCATCAAAAAGAAAATCTTAAAATTACCGGATAGATATAAAACGACCGGACAGACAAAAACACTGCCATACTTAAGATACAAAACGTAAGAATATAGACCTTTTGGGGTAGTGATACTCCTTCTTTTTTTGTATTATAAAAAAATGGAACGTTTAAATTTTTCGAACAAAAAAATAATAGTCATATTCTTTGTACTGTTTGCAACCGGGATTGTAACCTGCATACTTCCGGTTTCGGTAATAAAGCTTCATCATCTGCCGGCATTTTCTTATATAACGATGATCTTAATATGGGCGGTCAGAGTATACTTCTTGCCAAGAGGTATCTGTATTCTCCGGACAGTGTGGATAAGAACAGAATGCTCGAGTTCTGGCAGGATAATGTGAAACATCTTATAAATGATGAGCCGGAAGAATGGGAACTGCCATATTACGTTATCTCCAAAGAAGCCGACAGACTTGGCATAAAACTCAGTATTATCGGTGAGCTTCCCAAAGAAAGAAGGCTCATCCCGGTTATAGATGCTGCCGTTTCAGCACAGGTTGGCAATACATTAAAGCATACGAACGGAACAACAGTTACAGTAGCAGTATCGGATAAAGGGGATAATTATGGCATCGTACTGACAAATGACGGGGAGTCGCTGCATGGTGATATAGAACCTTTGGGCGGACTTGAAAACCTCCTTCGTGAGGTGGAAAATGCAGGCGGTCTGATGGAGATAGAACAGGCACCTGATTTTGCTCTTAAAATATCTCTTACGAAAGGAGAAGACTATGTCATATAACGTTGTGATCGCAGAGGATTTCCGTATGATACGCGAGACATTTGAAAACACGGTAAAAAGAGCTGAGGGATACACTCTTGCCGCATCGTTTCCTACAGCACTGCAGGCGGTAAAATATATAGAGAATAACAATGCTGATCTTGTGCTGATGGATGTACTTATTCCGGGTAGTATGAACGGTCTTGATGCTGCAGAAGAGATTAAAACCGTAAGACCGGGTGTGAAGATAATCGTAGTAACTTCAATGCCTGAAATCTCATATGAAAAGAGGGCAAAAGATATAGGAGTCGAAGGCTTTTGGCAGAAGGAGATCCAGGAGCAGTCTATCCAGGAGATCATGGAAAGGGTCATGTCAGGTGAGACGGTTTATCCGAGTGAGCAGATTAAGGTCTCGATCGGAAACACAGTGAGTACAGATTTCACGGATAAGGAGATTGAGGTGTTAAAGGAGCTTGTGACGGGTGCTTCGAACAGGGAGATAGCTCAGAAACTGTCAATAGGCCAATCGACAGTTAAGATGCATATAACGAATATGCTTCAGAAATCAGGCTACCGTAGCCGTCTTGAGCTTGCACTTATGGCCAGACATTACGGGATTGCGATAAGTGACAGGTTTTGATAAGATCATCAAGACCAAAACGTGAACCGAATGGAATACTATAATATTTCCGGTGAGAGATCAAGTTTGACTTTTCTTTTTTTTTATCATAGTATATGTAGTGGGTAAATATTTAACAAAAAACTAGATTTAGAGTATACTGATATTAGAAAATGGTGAAAAAATTTAAAAGTGCGATTATAATAGGTGCGGGGCCTGCGGGACTTACCGCCGCTTATGAACTTTTGACCAAGTCAAATGAATATGAGGTTGTGATCTTAGAAGAGACTGAACAGTTTGGAGGAATATCAAGGACCGTTGAGTATAAAGGCAACCGTATGGATATGGGTGGGCACAGATTCTTTTCCAAGGTTCCGGAAGTAAATGAATGGTGGGACAGGATGTTACCCGGACAGGGAAAACCCGCTTATGATGATATAATTCTAAACAGAACGATCAAGAATACGGATGGTGGTCCGGATCCTGAAAAAACAGATAAAGTTATGCTTTTAAGGAATCGTGTCTCGCGTATACTTTTTGAATCCAAATTCTATGATTACCCTATATCACTCAAATTAGATACATTCAGAAATTTCGGACTTTTAACCACTATTAAAGTTGGATTTTCATATATGGCTTCGGTTTTCCGTAAGAGACCTGAAGATAATCTTGAAAATCTCTATATAAATAATTTTGGTAAGAAGCTTTATTCCATGTTTTTTGAATACTATACAGAAAATCTCTGGGGCAGACACCCGAGAGAGATAGATGCTTCATGGGGCAAACAGAGAACAAAGGGATTATCCATACTCGGAATAATCAAGGATTATCTGGGAAGACTGTTTAAGGTTAAGAATCGTAAAGTAAACACATCACTTATAGAGGAGTTCAAATATCCAAAGCTCGGTCCCGGTCAGTTATGGGATGTGACAGCCGAAGAGATTAAAAAACTGGGTGGAACTATCATTGTAAATGCAAAGGTTACAGGTATCAGAAAAAAGGGCAGCCATATCAAAGGTGTATCTTATTTTATGAATGGAAAAGAAATTGAGATTGATGGTGAAGTTATTATTAGCTCAATGCCCATAAAGGATCTGGTTGCAGGTATGAATGATGTTCCAAAAGATATCGCAAGGATAGCAGAAGGACTCCCTTATCGTGATTATATGACTCTTGGGGTGCTTGTTCCCAATCTTAATCTTGAAAATAAAACAAAGATCAAAACAGTTGGTAATATAGTTCCGGATAACTGGGTATATGTACAGGACAGGACTGTAAAGATGGGAAGATTTCAGATATATAACAACTGGTCTCCTTATCTTGTAAAAGATCTTGAACATACCGTATGGGTAGGACTTGAATATTTTTGTTTTGAAGGCGATAACATGTGGAATATGACTGAGGATGAGTTTGCCCAAATGGCGATCGGTGAGATGGTCAGGCTTAAGCTTATAGACAGCGAGGATAAGGTTATCGATTATCATTTGGAAAGAGTTAAGAAGGCATATCCGGCATATTTTGATACATACAATGAGATTGACAAGCTTGTGGAGTATCTTAATACAATTGACAACCTGTATTGTGTGGGAAGAAACGGGCAGCACAGATATAATAATATCGATCATTCCATGGTAACCTCTTTTGAGGCTGTTAAATGTATATTATCAGGGATGAGCAGCAGAGATTCCGTTTGGAACGTAAATACGGAGAAGGAATATCATGAAGAAAAATCTGTTTAAGCCGTTTGACTTTTTTTTGATCATATCTTTCATGGGCACCATTCTTTTTATTATGGTTATGATAATAGGAAAAGGACTCGGTGCTGAATGGATCGTTATGGAGAATAATTTTGATAATTCATTTACCGATCATTTCAGGCACATTGCTTTTGCATCTGATATGAAACATTTCTATTTTAATACAAATGATGCAACTTTTCCTCCTTTTGCATACTTGATCTACTATATATTATACCGTATTAACCCTCAGTCATGGGGTGTGAATGATTGGAAGATATGCAGAGATTACAAATATAATATTATAGTGTTCATAGCCCTTCTTTTGTTAGTTGTAATATTATATAAATATATCTGTGATAAAGTATTAAAAGAGTATTCGGATGAAAAGAGGACTCTGTTTGTTATTGCTACGATTTTTTCTGCCCCGGTCCTTGCAGGGGCGATAGAGAGAGGCAATATTTCATTTCTGACAGCAGTTTTGGTGATATTTGCGTTGTATTTTAAAGATAGCAGTAACAGGATAATACGCGAAACGGCACTTATTCTCATCGCAGTTGCAGCCGGATTTAAGCTGTATCCGGCAATAGTCGGTGTAATCTATGTCCGTGAAAAACGATGGAAAGAAGCAATCAGACTTGTGATCTATGGAATTATTGTATTTTTTGTTCCTTTTGCTTTTTGCGGAGGCCTTCCGGGATTCATACAATATTTGAAGATTCTTTTCTTTTTTGAGGGGCAGGGTTACAGGAGTTGGACAAATATCAGAAACTACTTGCTTTCATTGTCCGATCTTTTCGGATTATATGAAAAATCTGCTTATTTTGTAAAGTATTTTAAGGTCACCGAAAATCTTTTTCTTTTATTTGGTGTAATAAGTATGTTTAAGACGGATAAGAAATTTAAACATATTCTTTATCCTGCAGGTATCATGTCACTCTATGTACCGTTCAGTTACAGATATACTGCTGTATATATGCTGATACCTTTGGTTTTCTACCTTAAAGAAACATATGATAATAATATATATTCAATATCGGAACGGATATATCCAATATTATTCGGTCTTGTATTTACCTTTCCGGTATGGGGTATGTTAACACCTCTTTCAGCTGATTTTTACATATTTACACCTATCTATATTTTAATGATTTATTCCTTCATTGAAGATTGGTCAGGAAAAAAACATAATTGATTTGTTGATTTATTACAAATAAACATTTTCAAATTGTCGAATTGTTACAAAAAACATAATCCCCGCATAAATTTTATATAAAATACTTGATATATAGAAAAATGTATGGTATATATTGGAAATATATATGACAAGTTAATGATTTTATGTGAATAATATGAGTATATGTCACATATATA
>JAILKH010000013.1 GCA_024693925.1 Lachnospiraceae bacterium
GGCAGAAAGTCCATCCAATTGACACCTTTAACAAAAAATGTATATAATTAATAAAAATCATTTATGGTAGGGGATATCATGTCAAAAAAAAAATATAGTCAAAAAACGTCTTTATCAAAACTTGCCCGGAAGTATACAGCATATATTATTGCATTTATACATTTTATTATTTCATTTTTTACAGATAAATTATTTTTCCAATACTGGCCACCCTATGATTCGGATGGTTTAAATCGTATAATGCTGTTCAAAATACCGTTTCTGATGGTTTTAATAATCATTTGGAACTATATTTTTAAGCTTATAAAAAGTTTCAAAAACAAAACCGTCAATATGACCTGGTTTAAATGCTCAATAGGATATTTTACAGCACTTTTCTTACTCACCCTGGCTGTATGGCCCGGTTTTTGGGAATGGGACGAATACTATATCCTGGCGGCAAATGTCAATCTCCATATCCATGTATGGCAGAGCCTTATGTCAAATATCATCTACATACTTTCAATGATGATACTTCCCTTCCCGACAGGAGTTATTATAGTACAGATAATACTCGTCTCGATCATTACAGGGTATGTTTTATCCTTCCTTTTTAAGGAACTGAAATGTAAGCTTCCCGGAAAGATAATACTGTGGATACCCTTTTTCCTTATGCCGGTATTGTATTATGCTCAGGCACCGATCCGGCTTGGTTTATACTCTTTCCTTGAATTACTGTTTATTACTCTCCTGTATAAGTTATGTAAGTACTCGACATGGACCACTAACGAAACAGTATTGGCAGTGATCCTTGCATCGATAATAGCAACCTGGCGTACCGAGGGGATATATTATATTGTTCTGGCTCCTCTCCTTATATGGATATTTATGAAAAAAGAGGATCGGAATCATAAGATTGAGATAACTGTCTGGATCATCATTCTGACACTTACCCAATATGGACTCCAACAGCATTTATATAACAACAGTACAAGCGACAACTACGAACTTACTGCTTATATAAACTCCGTTCAGGAACTTGTGGGCTATGCTTCGGAAAACAACCCGGACGGAGCCGCAATTGCTTCAATAGAACAGATAGGAAAGGTATTTAACACGGAAGTTCTTATAACCAATTACCAAGCCGGAATGAGCGGGATCGCATCCTTCTGGCAGGGAAATTCCATATTACAACATACCGAAGAGGATCTAAATACGATGAAGAAAGGTTATATCGGACTTATTCGTCATTATCCCATAACCTTCCTCAAGGAACGTTTTAAAACATATTGGGATTCCGATATGTTCATATGCTCTACTTTAAATCTTGCCGAAGATGAACGGGATATGGTTGTTAATTTCAGAAATTCCTATAAATTTACCGGATATATAAATGCACCCATACGAAACTTTTTTGTACAGCTTATTGAGGTAAGTAATCCCCGTATCCATAAATTCTTATATCACCCGTTTTTCACTCAGCTGGTTTTATTACTGTCAATGTTAGTGTGCCTTATAAAGAAAAAAATCGGATATGCAGGAATAGCACTTCTTGTACTGACAAGAGTTCCTCTTGTATTTATTACCGCTCCCGAAAAATATTTTATGTACTACTTCCCCACTTATCTTATCGGAGCCGTGGTTTTGGCAACTATTATAGCAGGATGTTTAACTATTAAGTTACGTTCATCGACCTAAAAATAAACAAATGCTTTTCCAATTACTTTATCCGGGTTAATATTTTATTTTACAAACAATTTCCATCTCTTTGGACAGCTATAATATGTCACATAGCTATATTGTATATTGCAATATGTTATTGTCAATTCTATTTGACAATCAACATCAACAGTATATCCCACAATACGCGAAGGTCTGTAAACCGGATTCCTGATTTTGGGAAATTTTATTATAGATTGCTTATATTTAATGCGCAGCAACGCCGCCATTAAACATAAGCCTGCAATAAACCATGAAATGACAACCGGCAGAAAGGACAAAACTCGAAAAAAACTTAGTATCTCCGTAATAATGACTGCCAATATATTTATAATGATCGTGACATCTGCTATGGATGTGATACCACTGTTTTTCTTTTGATAAACCACAAGAAATGTCAATATAAAGTAAGTCCTCAATAACCAGTACCTTATAAAGATACCACGCATCTGAGATAATTACTCTATTTCATTATTAAGCATCTGGCCGATCCGGCCATGCTGCACTAATCAAAGGGAGGTTATCTCATGTCAACCAAATCATTACTTCATCAGGCCAAACTAAAAGAATGGGCATCCAGGTTCATCGATCAGAAGGCCAGCGGGCTTTCAGTTGCTGAATGGTGCAAGCAGAACAACCTGTCTCAGCACAAATTCTTCTACTGGAAACGTCTTCTTAAAGAAGAAGCCATCGAACAAACTCTTCCTGACATAGTCCCACTGGCGATGCCGTCCGTTACAGCCGATGTGTCCCAAACTCAAGTTACTTCCCAAGTTCCCACACTTGCTAGGGAAACTCGCGCAAGTTGTACAACTTTTGCAAGCAACTCGTGTGCCAGACTCTTTATAAACGGAGTATGTATAGAAATAGAGTCTTCTGCTCCCGAGTCCTTCATAACTAACCTTATAAGGGCGGTGCGTCATGCTTAAGGACGCCAATCCCAACTCGTTTGCTGCAATCTATATCGTGTGTGGCTATACCGATCTCCGTTACGGTATCGATTCGCTCGCGGCTATCATCGAACAAAAATACAAGATGAATCTGTTCGTAGCTAATACCCTGTTCCTTTTCTGCGGACGCTCTGCAACCAAGATCAAAGGACTTCTCTGGGAAGGCGATGGATTCCTTCTGCTTTACAAGCGCGTGGAATCCGGAAGGTTCTCATGGCCAAGAACTTCCAGTGACCTTAAGTCTCTTTCTCCGGAACAGTTCCGTTGGCTTATGATGGGGTTCTCGGTTGATCCCATAATACAGAACATCAACCCTATCCGTTCCGCCTGATATTCAGTTTTCTTTTGTGCAAAACAGAGATTTTACCGGGCCGTTTCAGACCGTTCTCTTTTAGTGCTATGCACAGCTTTCAGAGGCTTTTTATGATCCTTACTTAAGTCTCTAAAGCTCTGTATGGCACTATTGTTTTTTGTTTGCCCTGTCGCTTCCACGGTCTGAATCATTCTCTGAAATGCCCTGAAGTATAGGCATTTTCACGAATCTCAGGGTTCCACGGATTCGCTATTTATCCTCATTTTTGCTATAATCTTTATAGGTGAAGAGGAGTATTCCATGATTCGATTATCTGAAGAACAACTTAATAACCTTAACAAAGAAGCGCTTGTCATTATCACTGCTTCTTTGCAGGATCAGATAGAATCGATCCAGTCCCAGCTTGATTCGACCAATGCCATGCTTGCTGACAACAACCGTCAGATAGAACTTCTCACCGAACAGATCCGTATCATGAACCAGCGCCAGTTCGGACGGAAGTCAGAAAGCAATCTTAACGAGTGCGAAGGACAGCTTACTCTTTTTGATGTATTCAATGAGGTTGAATTCTTAAGTAAGCCCGATGAACCCGAACCGGATATCGCCGAGGTTGTCATTTCTTCTTACAAACGTTCCAAGCGAAAAGGAAAACGTGAGGCTGATCTTGATGGACTCCCTGCCAGGATTATCGACCATAAACTCTCGGAAGAAGAGCTTGCCGAGAAATTCCCTGAAGGTTATAAGGAGCTCCCGCCGGAGATTTATAAACGGCTCTATATCATTCCCGAAACATTCATCGTTGATGAGCATCATGTACATATATA
>JAILKH010000040.1 GCA_024693925.1 Lachnospiraceae bacterium
TCTAAGTATGTTAAAGCAGGCGATAAGTTGGAACTTGAAACTATCGATAATTCCAAGGACAGTAATGAGGCAGGAGAAAAGAAAAATTACAGGACGCAGGTTTATGATATAGTTTCTGAGGATCAGATAAAGATCGGGATGCCTATGGAACAGGGGAAGGTTATTCTGCTCCCTGTGGATGGGGAATATAATCTATGCTTTTATACTCAGTCGGGTTTATATCAATGTCTTGCCCGGGTAATAGACAGATATAAATCGGAGAATATATTTGTCCTTGTTATGGAGCTTACAACAGATATACGAAAATATCAAAGAAGAGAGTATTACCGTCTTAACTGTGTGCTGGATATGAAGGCCCGAAGTGTCAGCAGTGAGGAAAGAAATGCGGTATCTTACCTGGAACAGGTTCATTTTCTTGATACCGATATTACTTTTAATAACGGTATAATGGTAGATATAAGCGGTGGAGGTGCCAGGTTTATTTCAAAGGTACAGTATCCTAAGGGAAGTCATATAAGGTTTGCTTTTTCATTGTTTGTTAACGGAAAGCTGACCGAATACAGACTGCTTGGCAGGGTTCTGTATTCTGAAGAACTCGCCTCCAGAGCCGGATCCTTTGAACACAGGATACAATTCATTAATATTATGAATGATGAGAGAGAAAGTATAATTAAATTTATCTTCGAGGAAGAAAGAAAAAACAGACGCAGAGAGAAGGGATGAGAATTGAAGAAGAAAATACTGATCGTTGATGATTCTGCACTTATGAGAAGAGTGTTGTGTGATATAATTAATTCGGACAGCAGATTTGAAGTTGTTGAATATGCAATCGACGGAGCTGACGGATTTAAGAAAATCTGCGCTAAAACTTACGATGCGGTTGTTCTTGATGTATATATGCCGAAGATGACCGGTATTGAAATGCTTCAGGAAATGCAGAAAAGTAAGGTTTACGCAAATATTCTGATGGCAAGTACCACAACGGGTGAAGGTGCCAAGGAGACCATGATGGCACTTGAACTGGGAGCAGTTGATTTTATTAAGAAACCCGAGAATGTTGCGGACGCAAGACATCAGGAATTCAAAGAAAGATTTCTTGAACTGTTGGATATCGTAACTAAAGCGAACAGGAACTATATGGCGAGAGCCGGAGCGCACAGTGCGCAAAATACTCTTAATAAGGGTGCCACGTTTGTTTCAAGATACGATGTTAATTTTCATACTGCGGACGGTAAAGGGGCTAATGTACCACGTGCGGGTGGTGATAAAAGACCTGTTCCGGAGAGAAAGCCTTTCGGAAATACCGCGGGTGCAGCCGGTGAAAATCATGGTTCCAAAGTTGCATCTACAGGCAGTTCTTTTACATCTTTTCCGAAAATTGCAGGAAAAAAAATTGTTGCCATTGCATCTTCAACCGGCGGTCCCAAGGCATTACAGGAGGTCATCCCGAAATTGCCGGCAAACCTGAAAGCGCCGGTTTTGCTGGTGCAGCATATGCCAAAAGGTTTTACGGCATCGTTGGCGGGACGGCTTAACGAGATCAGCGATATTGATGTATCGGAGGCTAAAGAAGGAGAAGCAATAGTTAACGGACATGTATATATCGCTGCGGGAGGTGCACATTTGAAAGCCTCCAGATTATCCGGTAGTATGAAGCTTCATCTTACGGATGAGCCCTCAAGAGAAGGTGTGAAGCCATGTGCAAATTATATGTATGAATCATTGGTTGGATGTGGATTCGATGAAGTTGTCTGTGTTGTTCTTACCGGAATGGGTGCTGACGGAACGGTCGGCATCAGAGAACTCAAAAAGAACCAAAAGGTTCACGTTATTGCGCAAAATGAAGAAAGCTGTACTGTTTACGGTATGCCAAGAAGTATAGTGGAAGGCAAACTGGCAGATGAGGTAGTTCCGCTTTCTCAGGTTGCAGAACAAATTATTAAGAACGTGGGGGTATGCTAGCCATGGATGTTAATCAGTATTTGGAAATTTTCCTCGATGAAACAAATGAACATTTGCAAAGCCTTAGTGATCAGCTTATGATCCTTGAAAATGAGCCTGAAAACGCAGATACCATAAATGAGATATTCCGCGCAGCTCATTCGTTGAAGGGTATGGCAGGAACGATGGGATATAAGAGAATGCAGGCTCTTACTCACGATATGGAGAATGTATTTTCCGAGATCAGAAACGGTAAGATGAAGGTTACGAGTAATCTTGTCGATGTCCTGTTCCAGACGCTGGATGCACTTGAAGAGTACAAGAATACCATTCAGGAGACCCAGGATGAAGGTACTAATGATAACGCAGCTCTTATCCAGGCCTTACAGAAGTGTCTTGATGAAGGAACCGGAGCAGCGCCGGCGGCAGCCGCGAGTACTCCGGAAGCTCCCAAAGCAGCGGAGGATAAGGCCGGTGATGGTGAGAACGGTGAAAAGAAGTGGAAGAATATTACTCTTCAGGAGCATGAAGTCAATGCTATAAAGGAAGCTGAAGAAAAAGGTATAAATATATATGGTTGTACGGTATTTATCCAGGAATCCTGCATACTTAAAGCCGCAAGAGCATTCCTTGTTTTCAAGGCGGTTGAAGAGCTGGGAGAAATCATTATTTCGGAGCCTTCAACTCAGGATATCGAGGATGAAAAATTTGATTTTGACTTTAGTTTATATATAGTAAGTGAGGAAGCCTATGACAAGGTGGAAGCTGCGATTATGAGTGTATCGGAGATTGACAGGGTTATAGGTGAAAAGGTTGAACCTGCGGAAATCCTTTCTAAAGCAGCTTCGGATGAGGCTAAACCTGCAGAGGCAGAGCAACCTGCTAAAGCAGAGACGCCGGCGGAAACGGCACCTGCCGCAGCCGGTACGGCTCCGGCCGCACCTGCAGCACAACAGAGCGGCGGAAATGCTCCCGCCAAGAAGGGTGCAAACAAACCGGTTGTTAACAGAACTGTAAGAGTTGATATAGAGAAGCTGGATGTTTTGATGAATCTGGTCAGCGAGCTTATCATAGCCAAGAATTCCCTGGTATCTTACAGCTCCGGCGGACAGGCAGGTAATAACAGTAATTTTAATGAGCAGATTGAATATCTTGAAAGCGTTACCACCAATCTTCATGAATCGGTTATGAAGGTTCGAATGGTACCTATTGAAAGCATTACCACCAAATTCCCCAGAATGATCAGGGATCTGAGCAAAAAGCTGAATAAGAAGATGGAACTGTATATGAGCGGTGAAGACACTGAGCTGGATCGTACGGTTGTTGATGAGATCGGTGATCCTCTTATGCATATGCTTCGTAATTCGGCGGATCATGGTTTGGAGTCCACGGAGGAAAGAATCGCAAGAGGAAAGAATCCTACCGGTTCCATATATCTGGATGCTTATCAGGATGGTAATAACGTTGTTATTGAGGTTAAGGATGACGGTAATGGTATTGATGTAGAGGCAGTTAAGAAGAAAGCCATCGACAGAGGAACCATAACTGCCGAACAGGGCGAAAATATGAGCAGTAAGGAGATAATAGATCTTCTTTTCCTGCCAAGTTTCTCAACAGCCAAGGTTGTTTCGGATGTATCGGGACGAGGTGTCGGTCTTGATGTTGTTAAGAGTAAGATCGAATCTCTTGGCGGTGATGTCAGTGTTAAGACCAAGCTTGGTGAAGGCTCTACATTCTCCATAAGACTTCCCCTTACACTTGCTATCATACAGGCACTTATGGTTATTGTGGGCGGAGAGACTTATGCTATTTCATTGGGTTCCATAGATACCATTGAGGATATCAGCGAAGAAGATGTTAAATTTGTTGAAGCCAAGGAAGTTATTAATCTGAGAGGAAATGTTATACCTATCGTAAGACTTCATGAGGTTCTCGGACTTGAGGTACCCGAAGAACAAAGCGACAGAATGATAGTTGTTATTGTTAAGAAGGGTGATCAGTTTGCGGGTCTTGTTGTTGATGAACTTATCGGACAGCAGGAGATCGTTATTAAGTCTCTTGGCAAATATATTAATTGCACAAGCCGTATGATAAGCGGTGCAACCATTCTCGGGGATGGAGAGGTAGCCCTTATCATTGATGCTAATTGTCTAATATAAGGAGGAGATCAACATGGAAGAGACCAGTTTAATGAATAATGAATATAATACTACTCAGTATATTGTGATAAATATTGGGGATGAGCAATACGGAATAGATATCAAGTATGTTGATAATATTGTTCGTATGCAGAAGATCACCAGGGTACCCAATTGTCAGGAATATTTTAAAGGTGTTATCAATCTGCGCGGTGAAGTTGTTCCGGTTATGAGCTTCAGGATGAAGGTTAATCTTCCGGAGGTTGAGAATACAAATAAGACAAGGATAATCATAATCAAGCTTGAGCAGAATGCGCCGGTGGGAATAATCGTTGATGCGGTAAGAGAGGTGGTTACCCTGTCGGACAACAGTATTGATGCAGCAACAAGGAGCTCAACAAATAATGATCCTACTTATATTAACGGTATAGGTAAAACCGGGGATACACTTATTTCACTTCTCGATCTTAATGTTGTTATATCCGAGAAGGAAACAGTCTGATCCGGATTTAAAGTGGGGTGAATAAATGTCAAGAATCGATCTTAATAATATGGAGGGTGTCTATTTTGACATCCTCAAGGAAATAGGTAATATAGGTGCAGGTAATGCAACTACGGCGCTGGCTCAGTTGCTTAATTCCAAGGTTGATATGAAGGTTCCGAAGGTTGCGCTTCTTGAATTTTCCGAGGTTGGTGCTGCTATGGGCGGTGAAGAGCAATTGATGGCGGGAATATATCAGCTGGTCGAGGGAGATATTACCGGAAGTATCATGTTTCTTTTGGAAGAAAAGTCGGCAATTACGCTTATAAGTAAACTTATGGGAACACCCGAGGTGGATAATGTTTCGGAGTTTGGAGATATGGAAATGTCAGCGTTAAAAGAGATAGGTAATATTATCACCGGTTCTTATCTGTCTTCTTTATCAACGCTTTGTAATCTTAAGATCATATCCTCCATACCAGCAATAAGTATAGATATGTGTGGATCTATTTTAAGTGTACCGGCTATTGAATTTGGAGAGGTTGGAGATAAAATGTTACTTATCCAGACAGAGTTTTCGGATGATCTGAAATTGGATGGTTTTTTTATACTTGTTCCCGATCTTGAGTCGTATGATAAAATATTGAGTTCATTAGGCATGTAGTGGGGCGAATTTATGAGTGAAATGATTAAGGTTGGTATGGCGGATCTTAAGTTATGCAAAGCTCCTGATGCTATTACGACTTTGGGCTTGGGATCCTGTGTGGGTATAGCTTTAAGAGATCCGATCACTAAGGTGGGTGGATTGGCACATATTATGTTGCCGGACAGCACTAAAATTTCTAATAATACCTGTATAGCCAAATTTGCGGATACAGGGATTGCAGAGCTTGTTAGGATCATGGTTGCCTCAGGGGCATCCAGAAACCGTATAGTTGCGAAGATTGCCGGTGGTGCCCAGATGTTTGCGCTTCAGTCAAAGTCGGAAAGCATGGCGGTGGGCGCCAGAAATGCAGAGGCTGTTGTAAAAATATTGGGTGAAATGAAAATCCCGATTCTTGCTCAGGATACCGGTGACAGTTACGGTAGGACAGTTGAGTTCTATCCGGAGACCGGTGATTTTGTTATTAAAGCTGTAGGCAGAGATATAAAGAAAATTTAACAGGTGAAAGAATGAAAACTAAAAAGGTGCCGCTGATTGTTATGTTACTTGCCGGTGCGGTAACCTGCATTGTAACCTATTTGGATCATTATAATCTGCATGATATGCTGGTTGTTCTTCTTATCGTACTTATAATTTTTCTTATTATAGGGCTTATTATCAAGAAAATATTTGATTTTTTCGGAATTTCCACAGATGATGCCGTTGATGATGAGGGTGAAGTGGTGGAGAAACTGAATGTTGAAGATGGCGAAGATGATACAGAGGGTGACGAGAACGGTTTAAATGCGGAGAATGGTGGACAGGAAGCGGATATACCTCAGGAATCAGAGGGGTAACGGTGATTTATAAGTTTTAAACGGAGTATTGTATGGACGACGCAGGAAGGCTTAAGCTTTGGGCTGATTATGCCAAGAATCCGACCCGTGAGCTTAGAGAAAAAATAATATTGGAATATGCTCCTTTAGTTAAGGTTGTAGCCGGCAGACTATCAATGTATCTGGGATATAACGTTGAGTATGATGATCTTGTAAGCTATGGCATTTTCGGACTTATCGATGCTATTGATAAGTATGATGCCTGTAAAGAGGTTAAATTTGAGACGTATGCAAGTTTACGTATCAGAGGTGCGATACTTGATCAAATAAGAAAGATGGATTGGATACCGCGAACGGTAAGAAAACGCCAGCGCGATATTTCAAATGCCATCAAGGAGATTGAAAGCAGAACCGGCAGAAATGCCACGGATGAAGAAATTTCAAAGGAACTTGGTATAACCAATGAGGAATATGATGAGTGGCAATCTCAGATGAAGGTTACCAATGTAATCTCATTGGATGAATTTACCGAGTCAGGGGGATCCGAGATCAGTGAAAGTCAGACAGTCTCACGTTATGACTTACCTGAGGAAGCAATAGAAAAAGAAGAATTAAAGAAGGTGCTTAAAGAAGCAATGGATCAGCTTACCGAGAAGGAGAGTCAGGTAATACTTATGTATTATTATGAGGATCTGACCCTTAAGGAGATCAGTAATATACTGGATGTATCGGAGTCCAGAATATCACAGCTTCACACTAAGGCGCTGGCAAAAATGAAGAATAAGATGGGTAAATATATGGGGATACTTGAGAACAACTGATAAAGGGGGAGGTTATGGGAGAAAGAAATGCGTATTTTAGGTTGCTGGCAAAGGAAGACGGTAATTATCTTGAATTGATTCCGCCTGAGGGAAACGGTAAAGCCCTGGCTTTTGGTGAGCTGCAGGATTATTTAATGAAACGGGGACATTTTGTTGATAAGCTGGTTATCGCCAAGGCTATCCATGATGCTAATGGTGATAGATGTGAGTTTAAGCTTGACAATAAAAAGGTACAGGAGGAAGCGGAAAGTTATAATCTTATGATATCCGAAGATAAACTTACTTGTATTGCAAGATTTTATCCGCCTTCGTTAAGGGGGGCAGAATTAAGTAAGGATGAAATCGTTAAAGATCTGAAATTTAAAAAAATATGTTTCGGAATTCATAATGATGTTATTGATGATTTTTTTAAGGATAAAAAATATTGTACCGATTATGTGATCGCTGAAGGCAAACCTGTAAGGGAGGGGGCCGATGGCAGGATAGATTATCTTTTTAATACTAATCCGAACACGCGTCCCAAGCTTAATGATGACGGTACGGTTGATTTTTTTAATCTTCAGATGATCAGTCCCTGTAAAGCGGGAGATGTGGTTGCTTCTTTAACCAAAGCAGATCCGGGAGAAAAGGGTGTGGATATTTTCGGGGGATATATTGAACCCAGAAAGGTTGAAGAACCCCAGTTTCGTCATGGTAATAATCTGAAGATATCCGAGGACGGTCTTTCCCTTATTTCCGAAATCAGCGGAAATGTTTCTCTTTATGATGATAAGGTATTTGTTTCCAATATATTTGAAATAAATGATGTTGATACATCAATAGGAAATATTGAATATGAAGGGGATGTACATGTTTCCGGTAATATAAATGCCGGATTCAGTGTTAAAGCCAGTGGTAATATTGAGGTAAAGGGTGTTGTTGAAGGAGCTTATGTTGAAGCCGGCGGTGATATAATAATTGCCCGGGGAATGAACGGTATGGGCAAAGGACGGCTGAAAGCAGGAAGGAATGTTGTATCGAAGTTTATAGAAAATGCCAAGGTTGAGGCCCATGGATATGTGCATTCGGAAGCTATTCTTAACAGTGAAATCTTATCCAAGGACAATGTTGTCGTTACCGGTAAAAAAGGTTTTATTACAGGCGGAAAGGTTCATGCTCTTAAAAATGTTGAGGCTAAAATAATCGGCTCAAGTATGGGTGCCGAAACCGATATTCAGGTTGGAGCCGATCCGACGGTCAAGTTAAAGATAGCATCAATGGAAAATGAGATAAAGGCTAACAATAAGAAGCTGGATCAAATAAAACCCATACTTGCGACCCTCACATTGAGAATGAAGAAGGGAGATAAGTTAACTCCGGATCAGTTAAGAAATCTTCGGCAGTTATCGGATGAGTATAAGGTTTTAAATGATACGATTGATAAAGAGATGAACGAATATGATGAATTTTTAGCCAAAATGGATATCAGTGAAAGTGAGTCGGTGGTACTTGTTTCCGATCAGGCTTTTCCCGGTACAAGGATAACGATAAGTGAAGTTTCGATGCAATTGAAGTCACCGGCCCAGCGTGCCAGATTTGTTAAGGAAGGTGCAGATGTAAGGATAAAAGCATATTAAATCTATACATTTACGGAGGGATATGGTATGATCAGTCCGATAGAAATGAATGGTGTTTTATCAAGAACTCAGGATATTGCTTCTTTAAGACATAATGAGGATAATAAATCCGCACTGGACAGTGTGAATTTCCAGACACAGATGAATGTTAAAAGAGAAGAAGATGCCAATACTGTTCAGACCGCCTCCGGAAGTGACGGAACAAATACGAAGCATGATGCCAAGGAGAAGGGCAAGAATGAGTTCTTTGATATCAGGCGTAAAGATAAAAAGGATAAGCGGGACGGAGTTGTTAAAGTGAAATTATCTTCGTCCGGCTTTGATCTGAAAATATGATGTTTACAGGATTATATCCGGGGAGAGATAAAGTATGACACCTATGGAAATAACACTCCTTATATTGGGAGTGATTATTTTTTGCTTAAGTTTTATAATCAAGGATAAAGAAGCTTCTGAGGAGATTTTTAATGAAGAATCTATAAGGGATCAGGTCAGGACCATAACAAACCATGAACTTGACAGTATGAATCTGAAAGTAAAAGAAGCTACTGACAGCTCTATTGAATATGCCATGGAAAAAGCCGAGAGAGGTCTTGAAAAAATATCCAATGAGAAGATAATGGCGGTAAGTGATTATTCCAATACTATCATGGAAGAGATCAATAAAAGTCATAAGGAAGTAATGTTTTTGTATGATATGCTTACGGATAAACAAACCGATCTTAAAAATACGGTAAGAAAGGCCGAAGCAACAGCAAAGGAAGTTGAGGATGCCGGTAAGACATATATGGAGCAGGCGGTATCTTTTAATGACCTTATGAAAGAAAATACCTTAGAAGATTTAAGTGTTTCGGAACAGTCCGAGGGGGAAATCACAGATTCCGAAGGAGAACTTACCGAGCCGGATAATAATAACCGCAAAATCATAGAACTTCATAAGAGTGGAAGAACGGCAGTGGAGATTGCCAAGGAGCTTAATCTTGGGGTCGGCGAAGTTAATCTTGTTATAGATCTTTTTGAGAGGTAGAAATATGCAACTTAAGAGTTATTTAAGAGGTCTGGGATGCGGATTATTTATTTCTGCCGTACTTATGGGGATAGCAGTATCATATTCAAAAAAAACATTATCCGATGAAGAAATAAAAATAAGGGCGGCGGAGCTGGGAATGGTAGAGGAAGATTCTCTGTTATTAAAACCGTCCGGGACTGATGAAAAATCCCCTGTAATTGAGGTTAATACCGGTGAAGAAGAGGCTCCGGCCGATAAGGATAACGATACCGGAACAGATATAAAGACGGAAATTAAGGCAGAAACCGGGGATGAAGAGAAAACCGATATAAAGGCAGAGACCGGGAATGAAGAGAAAAATGATACAGCATCAGCGACCGAAGATGAAGAGAAAAGTGATATAGCGTCAGCGGCCGAAGATGAAGAGAAAAGTGATATAACGTCAGCGACCGTAGATGAAGAGAAAAAAGATATAAAGACCGGGACGGGGGATGAGCCCGCAGATGAGATGCAGGGAGCTGAGGATATAAAAGATGAAGACAGACTTGCTGCAATGGGGATGAATGATGATCCGACAGATCCGGATATAGCAAATGTGCGAACCGGCAGTTATACCTTGGAGATATCCAAGGGTACATCTTCAGACGGGGTTGCCAGACTTCTGGAAAAGGGAAATGTAATTGAGGATGCATCGGATTTTGATAATTATCTGTGCAGAAATAATTATGATAAAAAAATACACCATGGGATTTTTAAGATTCCTGAGGGTGCAGGTTATGAAGAAATTGCAAAAATAATTACGAGAAGTAATTAAATCATAAAAATAATAGAATAGGAGTTATTATGAGTGATTATATTATAAGCTGTTGTTCTACTGTTGATATGCCGAGAGAATATTTTGAAAAAAGAAATATTGCTTTTGTATGTTTTCATTTCTATATCGGAAATAAGATGTATGTTGATGATCTCGGAAAGTCTATATCCTTTAATGATTTTTATGACAGAATGGCAAAGGGAGAAGAAACCAAGACTTCTCAGGTTAATGTTGATGAATACATTAATCATTTCGAAAAATTTATGCAGGCCGGTAAGGATGTGATACATTTATGTTTATCCAGCGGTATATCCGGAACCATAAATTCCGCTAATCTTGCAAGAGACGAATTGCTTAACAGATATCCCGACAGAAAGCTTATAATTATTGATTCGCTTGCTGCAAGCAGTGGTTATGGTTTGCTTATTGACAGGCTGGCGGATTTAAGAGATGAAGGCTTATCAATAGATGAGTTGGCAGACTATACCATGAAAAACCGGCTTAAAGTCCAGCACTGGTTTTTTACCAGTGATCTTACCTATCTTATAAGAGGCGGAAGAGTTGGGAAGGTTTCCGGATTTTTCGGTAATATGCTTAATATCTGTCCGTTACTTAATGTTAATGATGAAGGAAAGCTTATTCCAAGATTTAAGATAAGAACGAAAAAGAAGGTTATTGAGGCCTGTGTTGAGCAAATGGTTATACATGCTCAGGGGGGTAAGGATTATAAAGGTAAATGCTTTATTTCCCAGGCCCGTTGTTTAGAGGATGCAAAAGCAGTAGCCGATCTTGTGGGGGAGAAAATCCCTGCTCTTAAAGGTAATGTAATGATAAATGATATAGGTACGACTATAGGTGCACATACCGGTCCGGGTACAGTGGCATTGTTCTTTTTTGGAGATGACAGGACAAAATAAAAATAACTGTTTTGATTTATATAATGAATTTAAAGGAATAGGAGAATATTTATGAGGATAGCTGTAATGACTGATACCAACAGCGGTATTTCAGTTAAGGAAGCAGAAGATATGGGAATATTTTGTATGCCTATGCCGGTCATTATTAATGAAGATAATTATATAGAAGGTGTTAATCTTACGCAGGAAAAATTTTTTGAGTTATTGTCATCGGATGTGAATATTTCAACATCACAGCCTTCACCCGGAGATTTAATGAAGCTTTGGGATGATATAATCGCCAAGGGTTATGATGAGATAATCTACATTCCCATGTCTTCGGGTTTGAGCAGTTCAACAAATAATGCCCGTATATTTGCCGAGGATTATCCGGGTAAGGTTTTTATAGCGGATAATCACAGAATTTCCGTAACACAGAGACAGTCAGTGATGGATGCTGTTTTTCTTGCCTCAATCGGCTGGGATGCCGAAAGTATCCGGGGAGAGCTTGAAAGAACGGCATATGATTCCGTGGTCTATCTTGCGGTTGAGGATCTGGGATATTTAAAAAAGACGGGACGGGTAAATGCAACTGCCGCAACGGTAGGAAATGTTTTGGGAATTAAGCCTATTCTCAGAACAACAGGTGAGACTTTTGAAGTAAGAACGGCAGTGCGTGGTATAAAAAAAGCTGCAGCCCGTATAATAGAAGAGGTTAATAATGAACTGGATACCAGATTTAAAGGTATAGATCCGGAGGATATTGTGATGGGTACGGCAGGTTCATTTGTAAATCCGGAGGATGCTCATAATTGGTGTGCAACTGTAAAGGAAGCTTTTCCGGATATAGAAGTCTATTATAACAGTTTGTCCTGTTCGATATCTTCGCATACAGGTCCAAATGCAATGGGAATAGGTATCAGTAAAAAAGTCAGGTTATAGAATAAAAGAATAAAAGGAAACATTTATAGCAATAGAAAAGAGACAGGAGATCCTGTCTCTTTTCTTGCACATATTTGATCAATAACCAAATTCCTGTGCCCAGTAGTAGGTTCCATCGTTGGCAGCATATATGGCGATCGAACATCTGGTAAATTCAGGCCATAAAATATTCTCACGATGTGTAGGAGAATCCATCCAGGCATTAACAGCAGCGGATGCGGTATCGAATCCATAAGCAAGATTCTCACCCCCCTGTACCCGGCTGTTTACCGTATACCAGGGTTTACCGTTAGGTCGTGTATGTGAAAAAGAAATTTCACATTCGGCAGCTCTTACACTTGATGCGGCCTCGAGATTTCCGTCCCATTTAAGAGAAGATAAACCATTGGCATTTCTTTCATCGTTAACTGCATCCAAAGCACTGAGCGCAATATTTCTCAGCCCCATATCCGTATCGGAAGAGGCTGCAAGAGCAATAGCCTCGTCATCAATACTGAAGGTAGTCTGACTGTTTACTTCCGCAAGCTCTCTTTTTGCTGAATTATCTTCGACCCCAACATGTTTAAAATTTAATAAAATCGCACCAACAACGACGGGAACAAGAACTACTCCTGTTATGATCCCTATTAGAGATTTTTTCTTCATGTCATCCTCCTTTGGATCTTACACCCTATAACATACATTTACAGACAAGGTTTCCCTTGTAAATATATTATGTCACAGATACCCGGTAAATGCAACACTTCAAGGCTAAAAAAATCACAGAAAGTTTAAAAAGTGACAAATGCACAAAAAAATGCGGAGAATAATAAAAAATTTGTTTATTTATAGTATATAACAACTAGTTCTTGTATATATCGGATAAATATTGTAATATATATAGTGGTTGTTTAAAATTAATATATTTATGGGGTTTATTCATGATCGAAAAGGATAATGTCAGGAGAGCATTGATCTTTCTTGTACTGACTTTTGTTTCTACATATTTATATGAATATTTTTTTATAATAAGATTTCTTAATGCCAATAAGGATAATACGATCGCTTCAATCTCGGTCAGACTTGCTTTGGCAATGTTTATACCGGCAATATGCGTCTTTGTAACCAGGGTAGTAACCGGGGAGGGCTTTAAGGATCATTATATTACTTTTGATATAAAGGACGGAAAGTTTAAATATTATCTGATAGCCTGGTTCTGTCCTTCAATACTTACGGTGGCAGGGTGTTTCCTATATTATATGTTTTTTGCAAATGATTATTCTCCGGAGATGGAGTACATAATAGGAACATTGGCTAAACAAGGTACTCCGGGAGTTACGGCGGATGTTATACAAAAGCAGGTATTGTCTCAGGGAATAACCGCCATTCTTATCGGACCGGTATTAAATTGTATTACATGTTTCGGAGAAGAGTGGGGCTGGAGAGGATATCTGTTGCCGAAACTTAAGACCGGATTTAAAAGCGGTTTTCTTATGCTGATCATGGGAATGATATGGGGATTATGGCATGCTCCGCTTATTGTTGCAGGGCATAATTACGGGTTTGATTATATAGGATATCCTTATGCGGGAATATTTGCTATGATGGTTTTTTGTTTTTCGGCGGGAACGATGTTATGTTTTGTTACTTTAAAAACGAACTCCTGTATTCCGGCAGTGATAGGTCATGGTGCGCTCAACAGCTTCAGCGCAATAGGTATTTATTTTTCAAAAACCGGTGGTAAATTATTATTCGGGCCGGCGCCGACGGGACTGGTCGCAGGTATACCTTTCTTTATCACGGCGGTTATACTGATTTGGTTGATGAAGAAAAATGAATAAAAATAAAAGTAAGCAAAAAAAAACTTTTAATAAATACAGTGAGTGTGGTACAATAGTGAGTGTGTATAAACTCAGGGCATGGCATATCAAGTTGATAATTGGTATTATGCTCGTGTTTGTATTGTCAATTCTTATTTGTTATTCTGATACGAATGATCTTGAAGAGGAATTAAACGGTGAGGCTAAAGGGTTATTGATCTCTACTCTTCAAATGGAAATATGGAAGGATGAAGTCAATACTTTTTACGAGCAGAAGGCTCTGGAAGAAGCAACGGCCAAAGCCGAGGAAGATGCTTTTAAAGAGACAGTTGAAGAACCTGTGACCGAGGAGGTAAAAGAGCTTAAAGAAATCAGTGAGAAAAGCATTGACAGTATCGACGAAACAGCTTCACAGATGAAAAAAGCATATCTTACCTTTGATGACGGACCGAGTCCGAATACGGATAAGATACTTGATATACTGGATGAATATGGAGTTAAAGGTAATTTTTTTGTGATCGGAAGATTTTCCGAGAATTATAAGGAACAGTATAAAAGGATAATCGATGACGGCCATGTAATGGGGATGCATTCCTATTCTCATATTTATACGGAGATTTACGAATCCGAGGAAGCTTTTACGGCGGATCTGAATCACGTACAGTATGTTATATATGATATAACCGGTTATATGCCGAAGATTTATCGATTCCCCGGAGGCAGTTCCAATACCGTCTCAACAGTAAATATAGAAAAGTTTACGGATATACTTGATAAGCGCGGAATTGTTTATTATGATTGGAATGTGAACAGTGGAGATGCCGAGACATCATTACTGAGTAAGGAGCAGATAGTCCGGAATGTGTTTGAGGGTATCAACGGATTGGAAAATGCCGAGGAACGCAGTGAAGTAATGATACTGTTTCATGATCTTAAGGAGAAGACCACTACGGTGGAAGCACTTCCCGCGATCATCGAAGGACTTCAGGCGCAGGGATATGTTATTGCACCGATTGATGATTATACTAAATTGATTCAATACCCAAATACATAATGAGGGGTTTATTTGAATAAAAGGCGAATTACCACAAAGAGGGCAGTACAAAGTAATTATGAAAAGAGAAAAGGCATAACGGTACAGTCGGTGACTTGAGACCATGCCAAAGAATGGAGGAACCAAAATGAGTTTTTTTAAGGATTTTAAAGAAGATTTATCACAGGCTGTAAATGAACTTATGCCGGAAGAGGGAGAAACGGCGAATAAGGCTCAACCTGCAAAGGAGGAAGAATCACCTACTCAGAGTGATGATTACTCAGATCTTTTTGCTTCGTTTGAAGATGAATCCGCAAAAGCTGAAGATGAAGTTAAAGAAGTGGTTGAAGAAGTGGTTGAGGAACCCGAAGAAGAGTATGAGGAAGTCATTGAAGAAGTAGTCGAGGAAGTTGAAGTGGACGGTGATTTTGACGGTGACGAAGAGATTATCGAAGAAGTTATATATGTTGATGAAGACGGTAATCCTATAGATGATATTCCGGAAGATGCAGATGTGGAGATCGTTGAAGACGAAACCGGAGAAGAGATTGAAGAAGAGATCGTGGAAGAGGAAGGCGAATCTTATGAAGATGCAATGGCTGCTTTATCTTCTTCTGTGGAAGAGCCTGAATTTGATGATGGTCCCATTAATACGGTAACATCTCCCATATTCGGAGATCCCGAGCCTCAATCAGCTCCTATAAATACAATTTGGAATGACAGCTCCAAGGCAGCAGCCGGTACTATTATAAAGGGTATGACGGTTACAGGTAACATTGTATCCGAGGGCAGTCTTGATGTACATGGTTGTGTTGACGGTAATATAGATGTTATGGGTAAGCTCAGTATCACCGGTAAGGTTCAGGGTGACAGTAAGGCAGACGAGGTATTTGTAAACGGAGCCAGGATCGCGGGTGGTCTTTTCTCGAACAATTCCGTAAAGGTTGCAAGCGGATCCGTTATAAAAGGTAATATCAAGGCTTCGGCAGCGGTGGTTGCAGGTGCCGTTAAAGGTGACATAGATGTTCAGGGACCTGTTATACTTGATGCCACCGCAGTTATAGTCGGAAATATCAAATCAAAATCGATTCAGATAAATAATGGAGCTATTATCGAGGGGTCTTGTTCACAATGCTACTCGGATGTTACAGCAACAAATTACTTTGATGAAGAGGAATAATATAATATGAAGAGAATTCTGCTCAAGTTAAGCGGTGAGGCGCTTGCCGGTGAAAGAAAGACCGGATTTGATGATGATACCATTCAAAAGGTTGCCTTACAGGTGAAACAGCTGGTTGATAAGGGAACCGAGGTTGGTGTGGTTATCGGCGGCGGAAATTTCTGGCGCGGAAGAACCAGTGAGAATATTGACAGGACAAAAGCTGATCAGATAGGTATGCTTGCAACAGTGATGAATTGTCTGTATGTTTCGGAAATCTTTCGTTCCATAGGAATGAAGACGGCAATTTTAACTCCCTTTGAATGCGGTTCATTTACAAAGTTGTTTTCCAAGGACAGAGCAAATAAATATTTCTCAAAGAATATGGTAGTTTTTTTTGCCGGGGGTACCGGACATCCGTATTTTTCAACCGATACGGGAGTGGTGCTTCGTGCGGTGGAGGTTGAAGCCGACGGAATTCTTCTTGCAAAAGCGATAGACGGCGTATACAGCAGTGATCCCAAGACCGATCCGGAGGCTGTAAGATATGATGAGATCAATATACAGGAAGTTATAGACAAACAGTTAAAGGTTGTTGATCTTACCGCTTCAATACTTGCCATGGAGAATAAGATGCCTATGTATGTATTCAGTCTTATTGAAGAGAATAGTATTGTCAACACAATTTACGGCAAGTTTAACGGAACAAGGGTGACTGTGTAAAAGGATATTTATTCTATTTTAACACTGAAAAGAATCGGGAAAGGCAGAAGGAATAATTTTATGGATAACAGGATAAAAGAGTATGATCAAAAGATGCAAAAAACGATCGATCATTTGTCGGCTGATTTTTTAACGATCAGGGCAGGAAGAGCCAATCCGCATGTGCTTGACAAGATAAAGGTTGATTATTACGGTACTCCCACGCCTGTACAGCAGGTGGGAAATATTTCGATTCCCGAAGCAAGGATGATCCAGATACAACCTTGGGAGAAAAGTCTTTTAAAGGAAATAGAGAAAGCAATACAGAGTTCCGATATAGGTATCAATCCGACTAATGACGGTAATGTTATAAGACTTATCTTCCCGGAGCTTACGGAGGAACGAAGGAAGGATCTGGTTAAAGAAGTTAAGAAAAAGGGAGAGGCAGATAAGGTTGCCATAAGAAATATCAGACGTGACGGTAATGATGCTTTTAAGAAGCTTTCCAAGAGTCAGGATGTTTCGGAAGATGAAATAAAGCAGTTAGAAGATGAATTACAAAAGATGACCGATAAATATATCAAACAGGTAGATCAGATGATCGAAGAGAAATCCAGGGAGATACTTACGGTTTAATTACATAGATCAGGATTTAATTTATGAAGGGCAAGGCGTAATACGTCCTGCCCTTTTGAAACCTTTATGAAAATATCGTAGATCCGGCGTGCCTGTAATAAGGCAGGTGTCAGTCGGTAAAAGGGAGATAGTATGGAGGAAGATTTAAAAATACCCGAGCATGTGGCGATAATACTTGACGGAAACGGAAGATGGGCAAAAAGTAAGGGAATGCCAAGAAATTACGGCCATATCCAAGGTGCTAAAGCAGTTGAAGATATGTGTGATACGGCCTATAAGAGAGGGATTAAATATCTTACGGTTTATGCTTTTTCAACGGAGAATTGGGCCCGCCCCGAGGATGAAGTGAATGCATTAATGGGTCTTCTGAGAAATTATCTTAAGAATTGCATAACCCGAGCGAAAAAGAATAATATGAGGGTCCGGGTTTTGGGAGATAAATCAAGGCTGGCTAAGGATATAAGGGACAGTATAGATCAGCTTGAAAATATCAGCAGAAATTATGACGGTCTTAATTTCCAGGTTGCCATAAACTATGGCAGTCAGGATGAAATGTTAAGGGCTATGAATCATATCCGTAAGGATATGGAGGAGGGTGTCCTTGAAAAAGGGGATATTACGCAGGAAATGTTTGAAAGTTATCTTGATACGGCGGGTATTCCCAATCCGGATCTGTTAATAAGGACAAGCGGTGAACAAAGACTTTCCAATTTTCTTTTATGGCAATTAGCTTATGCCGAGTTCTATTTTACGGATGTTCACTGGCCGGATTTTGATAAAGATGAGCTGGAAAAAGCTATTTTGGCTTATAATAAGAGAGAGAGAAGATTTGGAGGTATATGATATGTTTAAGACAAGGTTTATAAGCGGAGCTGTACTTGTTGTTATCATTGCTTTAATGAATGTTATCGGCGGTATATTCATGGGGGTTTGTCTGTTTCTTATAGCAGTTCAGGGGCTGTTTGAGTTCTACAGAGCCGTGGGTGTATACAAGGGGGAAGGAACCAAGCATACAGAGCTTGAATGGATGGGTTATATTGGGACCGTAATATATTATCTTGCCGCTATTATCACACGGAATGATGTTCTTATAAAGCTTTTTTTGATAATCTGTATTGTTCTGTTAATGATGCTTGGTATATTTGTTTTTAAGTTTCCCAAATACAGCGGTGAGGAGGTAATGAAAGCCTTCTTCGGCTTTATGTATGTTTCTGTAATGATAGGGTTTATCTATCTTACCAGATGTATGAATAACGGAGCCTATATTGTATGGCTTATATATATTTCTTCTTGGATATGTGATACCTGCGCATATCTTTTTGGTACTAAGTTTGGAAAGAAGAAGCTATGTCCTATGCTTAGTCCCAATAAATCCGTGGAGGGTGCCATAGGAGGAGTTGTGGGATCGGCATTTTTGGCGGTGGTATTTTCTGTGTTTTATATGAGGCAATTCGGTATGAGATCTATGATGGATCCTTACGGATTTATGATCATATGCAGTATAGCTTCAATGGCATCACAGCTGGGTGATATTGCAGCTTCTGCTTTTAAAAGAAATAATAATATAAAAGATTATGGTGTGATAATTCCCGGACATGGGGGAATACTTGATCGATTTGACAGTGTAATATTTACAGCACCTATGATCTATTTTCTTGCAGTACTTATCATTGGGATGTAAAGGAAGTGTTTAGGTAATTATGAAAAAAATCGCAGTTTTAGGGTCAACGGGGTCTATAGGAACGCAGACCTTGGAAATTGTAAGTGCAAATAAACAGAAGCTTAAGGTGGTTTCGCTGGCTGCCGGTTCAAATACAGAATTGCTGGAGAAACAGGCAAGAGCGTTTTGTCCGGAATGTGTAGCGGTATTTGATGAAAAAGCGGCCGGGGATTTAAGATTAAGACTTAAGGACACCGATATCAGAGTAGTACAGGGCATGGATGGAATTATAGAAGCGGCCTGTCTTAAGGACATAGACATTGTTGTTACATCCATGGTTGGGATGATAGGTATCCGGCCGACTATAGCCGCTATTAAAGCGGGAAAGGATATTGCTTTAGCAAATAAAGAAACTTTGGTATGTGCGGGACATATCATAATGCCGTTGGCTCAGGAAATGAAGGTTTCTATCCTGCCGGTGGACAGTGAACATTCAGCCATTTTTCAGTCATTAAACGGAGAGAAGAGGGAACAGCTGGAGAAAATATTGCTGACGGCATCCGGAGGTCCTTTCAGAGGAAAAAGTCTGAAAGAGCTTGGAAACATGACAGTGGAGGATGCTCTTAAACATCCTAACTGGTCTATGGGTAAAAAGATAACCGTGGACTCCGCTTCTCTTGTTAATAAGGGATTGGAGGTAATGGAGGCATCCTGGCTTTTTGAGGTTCCTATAGATAAGATACAGGTTGTGGTCCATCCTCAGAGCATAATCCATTCAATGGTTCAGTATACCGATGGTGCTATAATTGCTCAATTGGGTATTCCGGATATGAAGCTCCCGATACAGTATGCATTGTTTTATCCGGACAGGGTAAAGCTGGATGAAAAAAGGGTGGATTTCTATGAGCTTAGCCGGTTAACCTTTGAGAAGCCGGATATGGATACCTTTAAAGGCTTGAAGCTTGCACTTATGGCAGCTAAGGCAGGGGGATCCATGCCTACGGTTTTTAACGCCGCAAATGAGAAAGCGGTGGCTTTGTTTTTAAATAAAAAAGCCGGTTTTTTGGATATCTATGAGATGATCGAAGCAGCTATGCAAAATCATAGAACTATTTTAGATCCGTCGGTAGATCAGATTCTTGAAGCAGAGAAAGAAACTTATTCGTTTATTGAGGGAAGGTGGTAAGTTGAATCCGGTAAGTATTATATATACGTTGATAATAATCTGTATAGTTGTAGTCGTGCATGAATTCGGTCATTTGATCGTTGCCAAATCCAATGGAATATATGTTAAGGAGTTCTGGGTAGGGTTTGGCCCGACTTTGTTATCTTTTGAAAAGAATGGGACTTTATATTGTCTTAAACCTTTACCTTTTGGCGGAGCCTGCCTGTTTGAGGATGATCCGGAATGTGAAGATCCCGATAAACTCTACAGTAACTCCAGTGTATGGTCCAGGATCGTAACGGCTTTTGCAGGTCCTTTGTTTAATATTATCCTTGCTTTTGTATTCAGTGTTTTGATCATTTCCATTTCGGGTAGTTCGGTGATCATGACCACCGAACTGGTAGAGGTGGGAAAAAATACTCCTGCGGAGGCAGCCGGTCTTAGGGAAGGAGATATCATAAGGGCTTATAACGGTAAGAAGGTGGATCTGTCAACGGAGGTCATAATCTTTAATCTTGTAAGTGATGGGTCTCCTGTTAGGCTTACTTATGAAAGGAACGGAAAAACGCAGGAGGTTAGTTTGAGTCCCGAATATTCGGAGGAATACGGAAGGTATCTGTTTGGTATAACCTTCGGTAGGACCATAGAAGAATGGTCTTCCTTTAAGATATTAAAGTATTCGGTTTATTATGTCAGGATGAATATCAGAAGTACTCTGGAGGGACTTAGGGGAATGTTTCTCGGCAGAGTGGGTGTAGACAGTCTCAGTGGTCCGGTGGGTATGGCAGAGATGGTGGATGATGTTTATACAGAATCCAAAGATGAAGGTGTTCCCTATGTTTTGCTTAATATGCTTAATCTATCCCTTATTATTTCTGCCAGTCTTGGAATAATGAATCTTTTACCTCTACCGGGACTTGACGGTGGAAAGCTTATCCTTCTATTTATAGAGGCGATCAGACGTAAACCGGTGAGCAGGGACAGAGAGGCTCTGGTTAATTTTGTCGGTTTTGCCGTTTTGATGATGCTTATGGTATTTGTAATGTATAATGATATACTTAAACTGGTCAGAAGATGATGATCCGGTTTTTGGAAAGGACAGAGAAGATATTTTAACAGAATGATGGAGACGGAGTCTTGTAATATAAATAATCAGAATAAAACAGATATATATAAAATATGTAATTATTTGATATGGATGACGATAGCCGTTATTCTTATAATGAGTGTGGATAAAGGAGCCATGGGATGTATCAGATGGCTTTTTGTCTGCTTTTTCATTTCTATCGTGATACGTCCGGTTTTTAGATTTTCGGCAATTAAATTACCGGATGAGGGTTTTTCATTAGGCGTTGGTCTTGGAATAGCGGTTCTTTTTACCTTTACCTGGTTTATAAGTGTCTTATTTAAGATTCCCTTTAATAATATTACCTGTATTTTGTTGGTTATGATCTTTGCAAGTTTTGCGGCGGTTGCAGGACATATAAAAATAATAAAGGAAATACGGGATACTTATTCTTTTGGGGATTTTTGCGGAAAATGTATTAAAAATATATATGAAGCTGTTTTTCCCTGTGAGGAGAACAGGGTTTTAAGTCGAAAAAGATTCTTTCTGGGATTTGGTTTTTTTGCCCTTTTATTTGTTATCGCTTTCTGGATCAAGGGCTTTAAGCCGATGATAGATTATCAGACCGAGCAATATATGGACTATGGTTTTATGAATGCGATGTATCGTCAGCAGAAGGTTCCTTTTGAAGATATGTGGTATTCGGGAAGAACGATAAATTATTATTATCTTGGTCAGGCGGCAGCCGTTTTTTTATGCAGATTAAGTTTTGTTACACCGGAGTATGGTTATAACCTTATGCTGTGTACAATATTTGCGGCACTGAGTATGATGGTATATTGTCTTGTTGCGGCAATTGTTACTATGAGCGGAGGTTTAAAGAGAATATATTCGGTTATTGCAGGAGCAGGTGCAGCGCTTATGTGTTCCTGCGGCGGAAATGGTCATTGGATAATATATGGGATCATAAGACCGGTATATTATAAACTTACCGGAAAGGTTCCGGATGAGGATTACTGGTTTCCTACATCCACCCTTTTTATAGGTTATGAACCGGAGACCATGGATAAGGCAAAGCATGAATTTCCTTCATATACGCTTGTTCTCGGAGATCTGCATGCACATGTCTGTAATATACTTTTTACCATTCCGTTGCTGGCGGTTTTATTTGATTATGCATTTTCCTGTAAGGATGAGAAGGAGGAGTTTCATAAGGAAAATCTGTTTTATGATACCTTTAAGCAGGTTTGTAATAAACATACGATTTTAACGGGGTTTTTCCTGGGCTTGTTTAAGGGGGTAAATTATTGGGATTTTCCCATATATTTTGTGGTCAGCGGTGCGGTTATCCTTTTTTGTGATATCAAAAAATACGGTTTCAGGTTTTTTACTATCTTAAGAGTTTTATTAAAAGGAATTTTTATTCTCGGAGTAAGCGCATTTGTTATTTTTCCCTTTAATCTTACTTATGTTAAACCGGTATCTGGAATTCATTTGGCGGATAACCATTCTCCCATTGATAAATTGCTTATAATATGGTTTGTACACGTGTTTTTTGCATTGGTTCTTCTTGTTCAGATATATGTAAGAAAACATAAGAATTCGGAGTTTTCATATTCTGAGCTCTCGCTGATGGCGATCACACTTTGCGGTCTGGGCCTTTTACTGGTACCGGAAGTGATTTATGTTAAAGATATTTATGGGGATGAGTATCAAAGATATAATACCATGTTTAAGCTTACCTTTCAGGGTTATATCCTGCTTTCGATATGTGCAGGTACAGGGCTTGGATTTATTCTAAATAATAATTATGTAAGGAAAAAAGAAAAGAGTAAGGGTAATGTTTTACCGGGTATTACAGTCTTTTTTTGCTGTGCTTTGGTCATATTGGTTTCGGGGTATATGGGCCGGTCGGTAAAGGACTGGTTCGGAAATGTTTTTTTACCGGATATGAGGAAAGGTATTTGCGCAAGTGAATTTATTTATGAGGATCCGTCATATTATAATGTAAGGGAAGCTATAGATATTCTTAACGCATCGGAAGATAAGGAGCTTCGTATTATAGAGGAGGGTGGAAACAGTTATTCTCCCGAAAACCGGCTTTCGGTTTTTTGCGGGGCGACAACTGTGGCAGGATGGTATGTACATGAGTGGGTATGGCATAATGACAGTGAAAGTGTACATGAGAGGCATAATGAAGTGGCAAATTTCTATACCTGTGGTTATGAGGAGTACTGCGCAGAGATTGCAAAAAAGTATGATTTGGATTATATATATGTTGGCCCTAAAGTTAATGAGAAATATGCGGTGGATTATTCGGGATTTATTAATCTGGGCCAAACCGTGTGGGAAAGCAGTGACGGAAGCTGCAGGTTAATTAAGGTTTCAAAGCCGGAACTTTAAAACGTATTAACCATGAAGCGGCAAAAGGATTTCATAAACAGGACAACAGATGGAAATTGGCGGAGGAAAAGAATGAATATATTAAAGGGTATTATCAGGGTTTTAATAATGACGGCAGTTATATCTTTAGCATTTGAGCTTGTCTTATGCAGTAATGTAAGGGCAGATGATATATTGACAATGCCGGCGGATGATATATTGTCAATGCCGGCTCCTGAGAGCACTTATGCATCAACGAATCAGGGGCCTTTTGCTTATCCGGTGGAAACTCTTAACAGTATAGGTATAAATACCAAGCTTTCGGAAGTCAGTACAAAATATAATGTCAATCAGGACAGAGCCAGAAATATTGAAACGGCTACCGCTTATCTTAACGGTACAATAATACCTGCCGGTCAGATTATGTCCTATAATGCGGTTGTGGGACCAAGAACGGTGGCCCGCGGATTTGGTCCGGGTAATATTATATCCGGAGGAAAATACGTAAAGGGTATCGGCGGAGGAATATGTCAGGTGTCATCAACATTAAATGCAGCAGTGTTAAACGCAGGGATAATCCCCATTGAAAGGCATAATCACAGCAGCTGCGTGCATTATCTCGGAAGTGGTCTGGATGCAACTATTTCGGGAAGTAAGCTGGATTATAAATTTATCAATCCTTATGCATATCCTCTTTACATTGATGCAAAAGCAACAGGGGGTGTGCTTACGATAGCTTTATACGGAAACGCAGCAGCAACCGGTGGAATTGCTTACCGGCCTGCAGTTGTGGGAGGAAGCAGAAAAAATACCACTTATGTTGTCGGTTATTTAAACGGTATCGAAGTTTCAAGGCTCAAGGCTTATTCAAGCGCATATAAATAAAGCTCAGGCATATATTACTTTAGACTGTATTCCCTTTAGCATACCTATTTTTCCGGAGAGAGCACTAATTTCATTTTGAGGTGCTTTAATGGCAATGCTTATTAAGGCAAGTTCCTTATCTTTGATATGCTGATGAGGTAATCCCATGCGTCCGATTATGAATTGTCCGTATTTTGAGAGCAGTTCGTTAAGTCGGGCGCTTTGTGTTATGTCCGATATTATTATAGCTATAATGGCAATTCTTTCTTCCATTGTCTTATTCCTTTCTACAGCTTTTTCTTTAATTATCCTGTTATATGGTATTAAAGCATATGCTCCGGAAATTCCGGGAGCACTTATCGTGTTATAGGGCTGCCGTTTTCAAGAGTGATCAATACGGAATCATCAAAACATGTAATATCGGCAGGATCATGGCTTGAAAAAATAAGTAATCTGTTATTTAAATTGTTATTTATCCATCGGACTATCCGGTTTTTGGTTTCTATATCAAGACCTGTAAAGGGTTCGTCCATTATTACCAGGTCCGAAGGATTAAGGATTGCCCGTATTATCTGAACCCTTCTTTTTTCACCTCCGCTTAAGCGGCTGACCGGAAGGTTTAAGGATGCTTTGGGTATAAGAGTATTTACCGCAGCTTTTATATGATTCGGCGGACAGCCGGTTATTTCAAGATTTTTCAGAATATTAATGTCGGGTATCAGGCGGTCATCCTGAAACAGCATGCTTATTTTGGGGTTACGCTTATTTTGTTTTGAGAGCGGAAAATCATTTTTATCACTGCTCCAGAATGGGGTAATATTGCCACTGTCGGCAGGGGTTATTCCGGCTATCATATTTAAAAGTGTGGTTTTACCGACTCCGGAAGGTCCGGTTATACAGTATACCTTTGGAGCTTCAAAGGTGTAACAGATATTTAATAGAGGATGTTTATCATAGTCTTTTTTTATGTCGTTAAGGGTAAGAGCCGATAATCGCCCGGGCTCCCTTATCATTTTTAAGTTTTTTTTTGCCGGACCTAAGGAATTAGGACAGGGATCCGGCAGGTTTTTTGTTTTGTTTAATATTAAAGTGATCAAGGCTTTAGTCAGGGAACTCAGTATAAGTATGGTTATGATCCAGGCAAATACACCGGCAGTATTAAGGTATATTTTGTCTCTGTAGAGCTGTTCCCCTATGCTTCTTTCGGGAAGACCTATTATTTCGGCGGCGACCCCGGATTTAAAGGCCATTCCGAGAGAAACGGATAAAGCGGAATATAAGTAGGGTAAATAAGCAGGCCGGTATATCCACAGGAGGCGGCTAAAAAAATCAAGTCGAAAAACATCTGCCAATTCCAGGAGAGAGGAGGGTGTGTTTTCAAGGCCCTTAAGCATGTTTTCATATATGCCCGGAAATACCACCATTATGCTAAGACAAAGGACCAGATATTCGGACCCCCACCATATAAGGAGAATGACGGTAATCGCCGCTACGGGTACGGTTTTAAAAAAAGAAACAACAGGATAAAGCCAGTCTTTTATAAAGGGATATTTATAAGATAAAAAAGCCCCGGTATATCCGGCAAGAACAGCGCTAAAAAAACCGCATATTATCCTTACCATTGAGCCGCTTATTGAATTCCAAAAGACCGGATCCGAGCATTTGTTGATAAGTTCTGCCAGGGTTTCAAGCGGTGATGCAAAATATATCGGATTGTTTATTAAAACGGCCGCGGCCTGCCAAAGCAGGATAAAGATAAGAAGAATAAGGAATTTTTTTAAGCGGTCATTCATAGAAATCTTCTCCGGGCAGACTTTTACCTATTGATGCGGGATCCTGTTCGTATAAAACCTTCAGATATCCGGAAAGAGCGGATTTCATTTCCTCGCCCTTTATACATACTATATTGCAATAAGGTATGGCTTTTTCGGCTATGGGAGCCTTCTCGATTATGCCGGCATCTACAGTATATTGTGCGGCTTCTTCAGGGTTTGAATTTACAAATTTTACACTGACTTCGTGATCCTTTAGGAATGTTTCAACTTCCTGCGGATGTGAATCCAGAAATTCTTTTCGTACAACTGTTACGCCGGTGACAAGTTTTGAACCATTGTTAAGTTTGTCCCATTCTTCACTGAGGTTTATGTTTACGGAAAGCTTATTATTCTGCATAAGTGCTGCGGTTACAAAGGGCTGGGGGAGAAGACCTATGGCACCGGGATCGGATGACAGTCTTGCGGCAACTTCCGTAGCTTCGGATAAGAATTCAATATTGACCGATCCGCTAAGGTTATTTTCGGCTAAGAGGTATGAAAGTACGTATTCCGGAGTGGAACCTGCACCAGTGGTATAGATTGTTTGTCCTTTAAGATCTTTAATTTCTTTGATGGAGGGATCCGTACTTACAATATACAAAACTCCCAGGGTATTAATATCTATAACGGATATAGCTCCATTTGTTTTGTTATATAAAACAGAGGCGACATTTGCCGGTATAAGCGCTATATCCAGATCACCGGACGCTATTGAAGATAATAGAACATCAGCTCCGGTTTCCATTGTAAAACTGTAGTTGTTATTACCGTTATCGTGAAGCAGTTTGACAAGACCTATAGAAGTGGGACCTTTAAGGGCACCTATCCTTACATTGGTTTTTGTGTCCTCCTTGGTGTTACAACCGGTTAAAAACAGCATTATCGCCATAACGGCAATAATGATCTTAGAGAATTTTTTCATTATGCTCCTTTCCACGCAGCCTAAGCTTTGTTATCAGGTTTTTTTAATATTATATTACCTTTATTGATTTTATGAATCAAGCATTGTTTATAAAAAGGCAGCTGCATAGTGGGGGTTTGCTTGTGCATAATTTCACATTGTTATATAATATATAAGGTTTTTTATTTCTAAAGCAGTGTGATTCTATTACTTGTATAAGGAGACAAATATGTATAAGAATATATCGATGAAATTTATCTCGGTAATATTGTGTTTAACATTATTCTGTGTTTCGCCGGTAACGGTATATGCACAGGTTATATTACAGGAGGATCCCCTTCTTCTTTATGAAGCAGAGGGATTGCAGGAGCAGGCAGAGGATACTGTTCTTTTGGAGGATAACAGTCAGCTTGCAGAGGAAAGTCAGTTTATAGAGGATGGTCTGTCTATAGAGGGCAGTCTGTCGGAGGATAATATCCATACCTTTACAGAGGAGGATACATGCGATGCCATATCCGGGAATGAAATAGTATCGGATATTTCCGTAAGTTCGGACAATATAAAAGAGTGTGATTTTAAAGGAATGCCAAAGGATTATGTTTTAAGTGAAAAGGCATTGGAATTAAAAGAAAAATTAGCAGAGCATGATGTTTTAAACGATCTTAAGGGTAGTGTAGCGGGAGTGGATTATGTTTCTGATGAGATAATCTTCTTTGCGGCGGATGAGGAAGAAGCCCGTATGATCGCAGAAGCTTATAATGCGGAATTGTTAAGCTATGAGGATGAACTGGGGATAGCCAGACTTCCTTTTGGGGTATCCGTACCGGAGGCGGTAAGGGCGGGTCTTATCTGTGAAAATCTGCCTTCGGTGGAGGCTAATCAGATAGTTTATATAGAACCCCAAAGGGAGGTTCAGTGGGAAGATGAGATATCAAATGACGGGGCAGGATTTAGTATGCCAGAGGAGTCGGATTATAAGAGCTGGGTATATGGGGATGCGGCAGACGGTATAGCTCCCATTCTTAATAATGCCGATACTTATTTAAAGAATACTTCCGGCGAAAATTATCAATGGATGCATGAAATGGTAAATACCTACGGGGCATGGAACGTTACCACCGGAAGTAAAGCAATAAAGGTTGCGGTCATTGATTCGGGGGTAAATGCAGCACATGAGGATTTAAAGGGAAGAGTAACCTGTATCAAGGTCGGTAATATTGATGTTTCACCGGTTATTGATCATGGGACCCATTGTGCGGGCATAATAGGCGCAACCCTTAATAACGGTAAGGGCGGAGCCGGTATAGCTCCGGGAGTAAGTATCCTTTCGTTAAATATAAGTTCTGACACTAAAGGCTCCATGGAACTTTCGGACATTCTTAAGGCTATTAATCTGGCGGTAGATAATAATGCAGATATTATCAATATGAGTTTCGGGGGGTATACGTATTCGGCGGGGATTGAAGCTGCTATAGAAAGGGCATATAAAAAAGGAATAACCATGGTGGCGGCAGCGGGAAATAAAGAATGCAATAATAATGAATATCCCGCAGTCTATGATCATGTTATTTCGGTGGCATCGGTAAATGAGGACGGAACACCTTCGGAATATACAAATTACGGAAAAACAGTTGATATATCCGCTCCCGGTTCCAATGTAATGTCTACGGTAATTGACGGATATGATATAAAAAGCGGAACTTCAATGGCAGCGCCGGTGGTTTCGGGAGTGGCCGCGTTATATATGAGTAAATTCGGAAATCCCGGTCCGGATAAGATGGAGAAATTATTAAAAGCCACAGCAACTCCTATTAAGGGTTCGGGTTATGGCAAAGGTATAGTAAATGCTGCCAATCTGTTTAAGGCAGATAAAGGGGCTCCGAATATTTCGGTATATGATAAAAACGGTAAGATCATTGAGCAGCCCTCAAAAGGTGTAAGTAAGGGAGCCTATGTAAAAATATGCAGAGATGCGGAAGCTTCGATTTATAAAGATTCATATATTATTTATACATTAAACGGAAGTGTTCCGGCGATAAAGGACGGAGAACTGGTAAACGGAGATGTATATACGGGAATAATAAAGCTGGACGAACAGCCTTCGGGAACCAAGCTTACAATAAAGGCTATGGCGGTAAACGAAGCAGGTCTTATAAGCGATAAGTCTTCCCTGACGGTAAAAACCTATGATAAGACCAAGGAAGCTGCAAATCCGGTAAGTAAGGCAGAACTTGATAAAACAAAATTAACCTTAACCTATAATGAGCATAAGGCCGGAAGCAGTGAACTTATCCTTACATCACTTAAAGATAAGAATAATAACGAGCTTAAGCTTTCGGAACATGCTTATGAATGGATAAGCTCCAATGAAGGGGTGGCGGTTGTAGAAGAAACAAGTACCGGTAAGGCAGTGGTTAAAGCCGTGGGAGCGGGGAATGCGGTTATTTCCTTAAAATTACTGGATGGTTCCAAAAAATCGGCCGCTTGTAAAGTCAATGTGAAAAGGATAGCGGATTCCGTAACGATATTGGGACAGAGTGCTATACAGCCCGGGGCTTCCGCTTCATATAAAGTATCTGTTTTACCTTCGACGGTTAAGGATAAAAAGGTCAGCTGGTCTGTGAATGATAAGACCGGCAATATAACTGTAAATCCAAAGACCGGAAGGGTTACGGTATCCAAAAGTGCATCCTTTGGCTCTGAATTTGTGCTTACGGCAGCAACCGCGGACGGAAGTGATCTTAAGGCAACCCTTACGGTTAAGGTAAAAGCAAAGGCATCCAATGCTAAGATCATTAAAGCTTCAACGGATAAAAATACCAGGGCGGTATATGTATATGATAATAAAGGTTTGCTGAAAGATATAAGAATATATTCTGCAGACATGCCGGAATTTACGGGTTATGAGAATGTTGTGACTCTGGAATCCCTGATAGACGAAAAAACAGGCTGCAGTGATGTGAGTTATACGGTTTCGGACAAAAAAATACTGGATATAACACAAAACGGTTCAGGGGTCAGAGTAAAAGCATTGAAGGCCGGGAAATCCAAAGTGACCTTAAAAACAACGGATGGCTCCAATAAATCCGCTGTTGTAAATATTACCGTGATAAATCCGGCTTCCGGGATAACTCTGACGCCTAATGATTATTCCTATAACAATATAGCTGTGGGCAAGTCTAAAAATATAGGTGTTGCATTGGGAAGCGCATATGGGAAACCTTCAATAAGTACGGTTGCATATTCTTATATCGCCTATGCGGGATGTAAGGTGAGAACCTATAGCAGTAATGGTTTGGAGTATGTATCGGGTTACACCGACGGTACAAAGAATATTACGGATGTATTGAAAAATACAGGAGCCGTAAGTATCAGTGCAAAGGGTAAGTTATCAATTAATGAAAAAAAATGGAGGGTTGCTCTTAATAAAGCCGGTATCAGCGCAGATGACACGGTGAAACTGGTGATCACCTCAAAAACCACCGATGGTACGGGATTTTCCGACAGCATAGTATATTATGCTTCGCCCAAGGCTAAGATATTTGTACCTTTTTCTCCGGGCTCAACAAGAAAAATTATAGTATCTGCAGGTTATATTACAGAATGTTATGTAGGTTCTGACAGATATATGGGGAGGCTGGCCTTAAGTAATACAAAGCCGGAGGTGACCTCGGCGGTATATGATTGCTGTTACTATCAAGACGGATATTATATTTATTCCTTTGTGATCTGCGGAATGAAGCCCGGATCCGGGAGTGTTAAGATAAATACCGTTGATGGTTCCGGGATAAAAGTTTCGGTACCGGTTAAGGTTTATAAATACTGATCTTAGATAAAAGGATGTACGGTGATGGGGAAAAAAAAGAAATCTTTAAAGCAGAGGTATGCCGATCATAAGGTAGCAAAACAGCTACGGAAAAGCAGAGGCGAGAATGTCAGTATGTTAAAGAGACTTGCCGTGCTCTTTAATCATTACATATTGTTTGCTTTTGCATTTATATGTGTTTATTTTATACTTTTGTATCTTCTGGTAAGAGTTGAGAGAAATGTACCGGGGGCTACTATCCATAATATGGGAGAAGCAGTCTGGTATTCACTGGCCACCTTTACAACTGTGGGATACGGTGATTTTTATCCCATAACTCCTATGGGAAGACTGATAGCATCGGTATTTCTTGTACTGGGTATCGGTCTGTTGGGTTTCTTTGTAGGTTTTATGGTGGAGTTTATAGCCAGAGTAAGGCCGGCTATCATCCTGTCTTTAAATGCCGGCAAACCCTGGTATATTTTTACCGACAGATCGCCACATGCCATGATCTTTGCCGAAAACCTGAAGAAGGTAAGGCCTGATGCAATGATAATTTATGCCGAAACAAAAGATGATGATAAAAGTTCCAAATTTATTTCGGTATCCTGGACGGTTAAGGAGCTTATAGACAGAAGGGGTTCCTTGTATGATGCTCATATAATGTGTATGAAAGAAAATGAAATGGAGAATTTCCTGGATGCGGTGGAGCTTTCGGATATTGATGCACCTATTATCTGTCTTGCGGATTTTACGCCTGCACATCACCCTATTAATATTAATTTCTTTTCTCTTACAGACTGTACGGCCCGTATTTTCTGGCAGCAATATCCCATAATAAATAAGCATGAGACTATTCTGCTTATAGGCTTTGGAAATGCCGGTTCCGTAATGCTTGACAGGGCTCTTGAGCTGAATGTTTTGTATGAGGATCAGAGTATTCATTATCATATTTTTGGTGAATCCAGTGAATATATCAGAAATCGTAAACAACTGTCACAGATTGCCGGAATAAATGAGGCAATTGATAACAGGGATTGTATATTCTTCCATAATGATCTTTGGAATTCGGATGAGAATCTTCTTGCCAATGCCGATCGTATTGTTTTATGCGCGGATTCGGAGGAGGAAAATATCATGATACTCCATACTATCCAGAAATTCTTTTCCATCCGAGGGGAACTATACATATACAACAGTAATGTCAGAAGTGTTGCAACGCCCTTTGGTCAGACAAGAGATGTGCTTACTCCGGCTTTTGTTCTGCATAATTGTCTCAGTGATATGGCACTTTGCCGTCATGAACTTTTCAGATATATGTATGGCGGAGATATACCTATGTGGGAGGATCTTAACAGTCTGGTCAAGGATATGAATTATGTGGCAACAGATCATGTAAGCATAAAAGTCAGAATGCTTTTGGGAGAGGAAGCTCCAAAGAAGCCTTTTGATGAAATCCCGCCGGAGATGTTAAGAAAAGCCGCCGCCAGATATGACAGTATCTCGGGGGAGGAGAAGGAGAGTCTCAGGAGGGTGGAACATCAGAGGAATCTGAGATTCTATTTACTTCATAATTTCCGGTACGGAGAAGAGCTTAATGATGAGTTAAGAATAAATCCTTTGATCAGATCTTTTGATGAACTGGATGAAAAGGGAAAGGTTTTGTCGGATACAGCCTGGATTTTGATATCTGAGCTGGCATCCCATAAAGAAGCCAAGAGAAGATAAAACATAAAACGCAGATATTGTATAAAAAGCTTGTGGAAACACAATATTTAGGGTATCATATTCAAGGTGAACAAAGATGAAATGTAAAGACAGTGAAAGGTATATCACTTTATTTATTAATGATAAGCTTACCGGTACAAGGCTTAAGAAATTTATTGAACATATAGAAGTATGTCCTACCTGTTTTAATGAAATGGAGACAAATTATCTTCTTAAGGAGGCATTGCAGCGGCTGGAGTCGGACGGTTCATATGATCTTCATGGTGATCTTATGAGGAAGCTTAAGAATACCAAAAAATGTGTGGAAGGTCATGAGATGATCACCATGGTAAGACGTGTGATGCTTTTATCGGCGGGAATGGCCTTATTGTTTGAACTTGTATTTGTATATGCATTTTATCTTTAAGACGGATGGGGTAAGGTAATGATGCGAAAAAAACTTGTACTTATAGACGGAAACAGCATAATCAACAGGGCATTTTACGGAATTCCCATGCTTACCAATCTTGAGGGGATACATACAAATGCCGTATATGGTTTTTTGAATATTATGTTCAAGATACTGGAGGAGGAAGATCCACAGTATCTTGCAGTGGCTTTTGATCTTAAGGCGCCTACGTTTCGACATAAAATGTATGAACAATATAAGGGTACCAGAAAGGGTATGCCCGATGAATTAAAAGAACAGGTGCCTATCCTGAAGGACCTTCTTATGAAAATGCAGATATGCATTGTGGAACAGGAAGGATTTGAAGCAGATGATCTTCTGGGTACCATGGCAAAGCAGGCAGAGAAGGAGAATTTCGAAGTAGCACTTGTATCCGGTGACAGGGATCTTTTACAGATAGCAAGTGAGAATATTAAGATTAGAATTCCCAAGACTAAGGGTGGGAAGACAGATGTTGAAGACTATTATGCTTCCGACGTACTTGAAAAATACAAGCTGGAACCGCTTCAGATAATAGAATTAAAGGCTCTTATGGGGGATTCGTCGGATAATATCCCCGGAGTACCGAAGATCGGGGAAAAAACCGCTACAGAGCTGTTACTTAAGTACCATGATATAGAGAACCTTAAGGAACATATCGGTGAGATATCCAAAAAAAGTGTAAGGGAGACACTTGAAAATCATTTTGATATGGCACAAATGAGTAAGAAACTTGCCACTATTTGTATCAATGCAGATACAGGTGTGACTTTGGAGGATACTCATATAAATAATATGTATACCGAAAAAGCCTATGAAATGATCAAAAAGCTGGGCTTTAAGCAAATGATAAAAAGGTTTGAAGCTGCCGGTGCGTCGGGAGATGCCGACACTGTAAGGGCGGAGCTTGTTTACACGAATGCAGAGGATATACATAATATTGCCGCTGCCGGAAAGGTGGGGTTCAGTTTTGTTATTGATAATGACCTAAAGCCGGAAGGTCTTTCTTTATGTAACAGTAACGATAAAGTTTATTATATAGCGGCCGGTAATGAAGAGGAAGCAGAAGAACTGGTCAGCGAGTTGTGTACAGTTATAAAAGAGAGTAAGGATGGTTTGTTTATAACTTACGGTCTTAAACGCCAGCTTCATATCATGAAAGAAGTCACAGATATTGAATATGCCGCCAAATTCCGGGATATAGAAATTGCAGATTATCTTATTAATCCTCTTTTGAAGGATTACAGTCCGGACGGGGCAGCTGAGACAGTGGCTTATTCAGCCTTAAATAATTATGAGAACAGGCTTTTAAGGCTTAAAGAGATGGATATGCTGAGTCTTTATGAAAATATAGAAATGCCGCTTATTTTTTGTCTTTTTGAAATGGAACGGGAGGGTATTCTTGTTAAACCCGATGCGCTTAAAGAATATGGCGGGGAATTAAAAAGGCAGATAAATTTGCTCGAAGAAAAAATCCATCTTGAAGCAGGGGAGGATTTTAACATAAATTCGCCTAAACAACTGGGAGATATTTTGTTTGAGAAGATGAAGCTGCCGGGGGGAAAGAAGAATAAAAGCGGATATTCCACCTCTGCGGATATTCTTGAAAAACTGGCGCAGGATCATCCCTTTGTAGCGGATATACTTAAATACAGAGGTCTTACAAAACTCAGTTCCACATATGTAGAAGGTCTGTATCCCTGTATAGGGGAGGACAGCAGGATTCATTCCACTTTTCATCAGACCATAACGGCAACGGGACGTATAAGTTCTTCCGATCCCAATCTTCAGAATATTCCCATAAGGATGGAGCAGGGAAGACTTATAAGAAAGATATTTGTTCCAAAGGAAGGTTATATTTTCCTGGATGCCGATTATTCCCAGATCGAACTTAGGATAATGGCCCATATGTCCGGGGATGAGAAACTTATTGAAGCATATAACAAGGAAGCTGATATTCACAGGATAACGGCTTCAGAGGTTTTTCATATTCCCTTTGAGGAAGTAACGGATCAGCAACGAAGGAATGCCAAGGCGGTAAATTTCGGTATAATATACGGAATCAGTTCCTTTGGATTAAGTCAGGATCTGAGTATTTCGGTTAAGGAGGCCAAAGCTTTTATTTCCGGATATTTCGAGACATATCCTAAGGTAAAGGAATTTATTGATTCACTGGTTGACGGAGCAAAAGAGACGGGTTATGTTACAACCATGTATGGCAGAAGAAGACCGGTTCCCGAGATAAGCAGTTCTAATTTTATGCAAAGATCCTTTGGGGAACGGGTAGCCATGAATGCCCCGATCCAGGGTACGGCAGCCGATATTATGAAGATTGCCATGATAAATGTTGAGAGAAGGCTCAGAAGAGAAGGCCTTAGTTCAAGGATTATATTACAGGTACATGATGAACTTCTGATCGAAACGGCAATTAATGAAAAAGAAACGGTAAGTAAGCTCCTAAAGGAGGAAATGGAGAAGGCCGCCAAACTTAAGATAAAACTCGAAGTATCAATGAGTATGGGAAATAACTGGTATGAGGCTAAATAGATATGAAGATAATAGGCATAACAGGAGGAGTGGGTGCAGGTAAATCCACCGTTCTTGATATATTAAAAAATGCATGCAATTGTTTTATAATTATGGCCGATGAGGCTGCGCGGGAAATTGAAAAAAAAGGCCAAAGCGGCTATGAAGAACTGGTCGGCCTTCTGGGAAGTGATATCCTTGATAAGGATGGTTCCATCGATAGAAAAAGAATGGCTGCCATCATTTTTAAAGAAGATAACAGGGAGCTTCTTGGCAAAGTAAATGCAATAATACATCCCAGGGTAAAGGAATATATACTTTCACTTATTGAAGAAAAAAGAAAAGAAGGCAGGATCGATTATTTCTTTATAGAAGCAGCTTTACTTATAGAAGACGGTTATAAATCCATATGCCAGGAGCTGTGGTATATTTATGCAAGTGAGGATGTAAGGATATCACGCCTTAAAGAGTCACGGGGATACAGTGATAAAAAGATCAGAGAGATAATGAATAGTCAGTGTGATGAGGAAACCTTCAGAAAGTATTGTGACCGGGTTATTGATAACAATTCGGATATATTGACGGTTAAAAACAGGATATTTGCTTTATTGGAACAATAAAGAAGTTTTACTTTTCCAAGCCCGGGTTTAGGGTATATATAAATATTAATAAATAAGGAGATCAGATATTGGGGACGATAAATTCAGAAGAGGATAAGAAGAATCCGGGACAATTGGTTTTTGGTCTTGATATCGGAACCAGAAGCCTTGTGGGAACGGTGGGTTATAAAACCGGAGAACAGTTTCATGTTGTGGCTCAATGTGTAAGAGAGCATGAGTCACGTTCCATGCTTGACGGTCAGATCCATGATATTAATACCGTAGGCCGTTCGATAGCCGAAGTTAAGAGAAAGCTTGAGGACCAGATCGGAAAGACTTTAAATGAGGTCTGTATAGCAGCCGCAGGACGTGTGCTTAAAACGGTTACCACCACTGCCGAAATTGAATTTCCGGAAGATAAGACCATTGAAAGTGAAGATATTCACAGTCTGGATATGCTGGGAGTTGAGAAGGCTTTTGAGGAATTATCTTCAAATAATACTTCGGAGACCCGTTTTTATTGTGTGGGATATACGGTTGTTCATTATTATATGAATGGTTTGCAGATAAGTGTGCTGGATAAGCATAAAGCGAAACGTATTTCGGTGGAGCTTATCGCCACTTTTCTTCCGGATGATGTAGTGGACGGTTTATATCGTGCCGTTGAGGTTGCGGATCTGCAGGTGGCTAATCTTACTCTGGAGCCTATTGCCGCAATTCAGGTTGCCATACCGGAAAGCTTTCGTATGCTTAATATAGCACTGGTGGATGTGGGTGCGGGGACCTCGGATATTTCCATAACCAAGGAGGGAAGTATCGTAGCCTACGGAATGATCCCCAAAGCGGGGGATGAACTTACCGAAGCGGTGGTTAAGAGCTGCCTGGTGGATTTTCCCACAGGAGAGGAGATCAAAACCTCTTACGGTAAGAAGGTGATCAAATATAATGATATTATGGGCATACAGCAGAAGATAACTTCCGAGGAGATAGATAAGATCGTTGAACCGGTAGTCAGATCAATGACCAAGGAGATCAGTGATAAGATAAAAGAACTGAACGGAGATGAACCCGTAAGTGCAATCTTTATCGTCGGAGGCGGTGGAAAGCTGCCGATCTTTGCCCAGATGCTTGCGGATGAACAGGGAATAAGCAGGCAAAGATGTGCCTTAAGGGGTGAGGAGGTACTTAAGAGTATCGATTATATGATAGAAAATCCAAATATGGATTCCATGTTTGTGACTCCCATAGGTATCTGTCTTAATTTTTATGATTCAAAAAATAATTTTATTTATGTTAATTTCAATGGTGAAAGAGTTAAGCTTTATGATAACGGTCATTTGATGGTGGTCGATGCTGCCATACAGGCAGGATTTCCCAATGAAGGTTTGTTCCCCAAGAGAGGAGCAGCGCTTGATTTTGTACTTAACGGAACACCTCATATGATCAGAGGAGAATTGGGAGAGACTGCTGTTGTAAAGGTTAATGATGAAGAGGTAAGTATTAATTCCGCAATACGGGCCGGAGATAAGATCGTTGTTATTGAATCAAGTGCCGGGGAAAGGGCTAAAGCTACAATAAATAAGCTTAAGGAATATGAAGCAACGATCACTGTGATAGTAAATGATACTCCGGTAACCCTTCCTAAGTATGCGGATGTAAACGGAGAATTACAAAGCGGTTATTATGAGATACAGGAGAATGATAATATTAAGCTTTTGGATTATTATTCGGTGGAACAGATAGCGGCTTTTATGGATGTTACGCTTAAAGAGGGTATGAATATATACGTTAATAATAAGCTTTCCGATAAGGATACTCTTGTATACAGTAATTTTTCCATAATATGGACACTTGAGGAGCTGAGTCTGTCGGATGTGGAGAAGGAAGAGGATTATTTAAGTTCAAATGAGGATTATTTAAACCCGGAAGAGGATGATTTTAACTCAGATGAGGATGATCTAAACACGGAGGATGCTTCCCTTAAGGAGGATACATATGAAGACGGACCGGAAGATATTGATACCATAATGGATGATACCCTTAATGCTCTTAAAAAGGTCAGTACCGATATGGGGATAGAGGTTGATATTCCCGGGCAGCCGGTTAATTCAATGATGGTTACGGTAAACGGTAAAAATGTGATCCTTAAGGGGAAAACGGATTATATTTATGTAGATGTATTTGAATTTATTGATTTTGATCTGTCAAAGCCCGAAGGCCGGGCAGTCGTCACCAAGCTTAATGACAGAGCGGCTGTTTTTAACGAGCCTATTAAGGCAGGTGATAAGATTGAGATATACTGGGACAGGGGATAAGAATAAAAGGGGAAAAATATGCAGTTATTGAGTATAGCCAGCGGAAGCAGCGGAAATTGTATTTATGTGGGTTCCGATAATACACATCTATGTGTGGATGTGGGGATAAGCGGAAAGAGAATTGAAGAAGGGCTTAATTCCATCGGACTTAAAACTTCGGAATTAAATGGGATTCTTATAACCCATGAGCATGCAGATCATATTGCGGGCCTGGGGGTTATTGCAAGGCGTTACGGACTAAATATATATGCTACGAAGGGAACAATTGAAGCGATTAAGGGGAACAGGAATCTTGGCCGGATACCGGAGGAGCTTTTTAAGACTATTGAGGCCGATAAGCCTTTTATGGTCAATGATCTGAAGGTTAATCCCGTTAAAATATCTCATGATGCGGCAGATCCGGTTGCCTATCGTATAGGAAACGGATCAAAAGCTGTGGGAGTACTCAGTGATCTCGGTAAATTTACGGATTATACGGTGGATAATTTTTGCGGTGTAGATGCTCTTTTACTGGAAGCCAATCATGATGTGAATATGCTTCAGGTTGGGAAATATCCATATCAGCTTAAATGCAGGATCCTTGGGGATAAAGGTCATTTATCCAATGAAACCTCGGGGCGATTGCTTAACCGGCTTTTGCATGACAATCTTAAGATGGTTCTTCTGGGACACTTAAGCCATGAAAACAATCTGGCGGAGCTTGCATATGAGACTGTCAGACTTGAGGTACTTATGAGTGATAATAAATATAAACCCGATGATTTTAAGATCCGGGTTGCAGCAAGAGATAAATGTTCGGAACTTGTTACGGTATGAGGTGAAAGTTATGAAGAAGACGATTATAACGGTAGTAGGTAAAGACACGGTAGGTATTATAGCAAAGGTATGTACTTATCTGGCAAATAACAGAATAAATATCCTGGATATCTCGCAGACGATAGTACAGGATTATTTTAATATGATGATGATAGCGGACATGAATGATTCAAGTAAGCCTTTCAGTGATGTGTCCGAGGAATTAAAACAGATAGGTGAAGAGATAGGTGTTGTTATCAGATGTCAGAGAGAGGATATTTTTAAAAGTATGCACAGAGTCTGAGCCGATGGCATACAGAGGTGGATAATAATGATCAATATTTTTGAAGTAAATGAAACAAATGAGATGATCGAGAAAGAAAATCTGGATGTGCGCACGATCACAATGGGGATCAGCCTTCTTGATTGTATATCGGATGATCTTGATAAGCTGAATAATAATATATATGAAAAGATAACAGCCAAGGCAAAAAATCTTGTCAGCGTAGGGAAGGAGATAGAGGGAGAATTCGGTATTCCCATTGTTAATAAAAGAATATCGGTAACTCCTATAGCACTGATCGGTGCAAGTGCCTGTAAGGGTCCGGATGATTTTATAACAGTTGCAAAGACTCTGGATAAAGCGGCAAGAGAGGTTTCCGTGAATTTCATAGGAGGTTATTCGGCTCTTGTATCCAAAGGTATGACAAAGGCGGATGAGGATCTTATAAAATCAATTCCCGGGGCTTTATCTTCGACAAAGCTTGTGTGCAGTTCGGTTAATCTTGGTTCCACGAAAACCGGTATCAATATGGATGCAGTGCGGCTTATGGGGCAGATCATTAAGGAAACTGCCAAAGCAACAGCTAAAGAGGATTCTCTGGGGTGTGCAAAGCTGGTTGTGTTCTGCAATGCTCCGGATGATAATCCGTTTATGGCGGGAGCTTTTCACGGAGTTACCGAAGCGGATTCAATAATTAACGTGGGCGTCAGCGGCCCCGGAGTTGTAAATACGGTTTTAAAGAAGGTTAGAGGAGAGAGCTTTGAAGTTCTTTGCGAAACCATAAAAAGGACGGCCTTTAAGGTTACAAGAGTGGGTCAACTGGTGGCGGGAGAGGCTTCCAAAAGACTTGGTGTTCCTTTTGGCATAGTGGATCTGTCTCTTGCCCCTACTCCTGCCATAGGTGACAGTGTAGCAGATATTTTGTGTGAGATAGGGCTTGAACATGCCGGAGCACCGGGAACTACGGCAGCATTGGCTTTGCTTAATGATCAGGTGAAAAAGGGGGGCGTAATGGCTTCTTCTTATGTAGGGGGTTTAAGCGGAGCTTTTATTCCGGTCAGCGAAGATCAGGGAATGATAGATGCGGTTGAAGCCGGCAGTCTTTCTATCGAAAAGCTGGAAGCAATGACCTGTGTTTGCTCGGTAGGTCTTGATATGATAGCTATTCCGGGAGATACAAAAGCGTCAACCATATCGGGATTGATCGCCGATGAGATGGCTATAGGAATGGTTAATCAAAAGACAACTGCAGTCAGAGTCATACCGGTAGTCGGTAAGGGCGTGGGAGAGAAGGTTGAATTCGGAGGTTTATTGGGATATGCTCCCATTATGCCTGTAAATGAGTATTCCTGTGATGCATTTATAAATCGCAGGGGGCGTATACCTGCTCCTATCCATAGTTTTAAAAATTAGATCAAATTAAATATAGTCACATACATAGAAAATAGTGACAAAAGTATAGACAAAAGCCTCTTAAAGTGTTACAATCATTATGAATTAGTATTTTTTGCTATTATTAGTCATTGGTAATGCTGTGGGAGGCGTTTTTTATGTGTAAAACCGGGACTATAAATATAATTAAATCCATTGTCTGCATGTTTTCGACAGTATTCCTGATATTGTCGGAGGTTAGTGCAGTGTCTGCAGCTTCTCCCGATCTTATTACAACAGAACAAATTAATACTATCGATACTTCCGTTTTGGATATTTCCGGTACTGAAGGTGACGGTACTTTAATTATTGACCAATTATCCGAAACTCCTCAGATATTGCCGGATACCGCAATAGCCAGATCAAATGAACTTATAATGGAGGAGGTATCTGACTTTAGTGAAGAGTCTGAAGCATTTATCATTTCCGAAGATACATCCGTTAAAACAGAGACTGTCAATGAAAATGCTTATGGTGTTTCAGAGGAGCCGGCCGGTATTTCGGAGGATACTTCCGATTATGTTATTCAGGATGGAGGATATCCCGGGATAATAAAAGAACAGGAACAGGATGAGTTCATTGAGGATACTTTAAGTTTAAGCGGAACCGATAGAAATTTTATTGATGCCATAAATAAAACCGTAAATGCCATGAAGGCATGGAACGGTGTCGATTCAAATGTGGAGATTGAGCTTGCTTCATATAATATTCCCGCAAGTGAACGTTCCAGACTTATATCTGCTGTTATTAACAATAATCCGGAACTGTTTTATGCAGGTAAATCTTATGTTTGTTATCCGAATAAAGCCGGATATATAAATAAGATCGTTATGGGAATCAATAATTCCTATAACTTATCCCATATTGATAAATTCAATAAAGCCGCAAATGACATTCTCGGAGGCATTGATCCCGATTGGTCGGATCTTCAGAAGATCATATTTATCCATGATAAGCTTGTTAAGAAGATAAGTTATGATAAAACTTTGAGTAAGTTTAATGCATATGATGCCCTGGTAGAAGGGGATTGTGTATGTCAGGGTTATTCGCTGGCTCTTGAGTACCTGGTGAATAAGGCCTGCTCAGGGGCAGATTGTGTTGTTGTAACCAGTGCAAAGATGTGTCATGCCTGGAATATGGTCACGGTTGGCGGAAGCAGATATTATATTGATCCTACCTGGGATGATCCTTCGAATCTGTATGAGTTTTATAATTCTTATGATTATTTCCTGGTAAGCAGACAGAGCCTTCAAAATGATCATACAGGTAATGACTGGGTGGATGTATACGGTGAAAATGTATATTCGCAGGCAACAGGTAATATTTATGATAATGCTGTATGGAAGGATATGCGTTCTGCCATGCCGTTGTTTGAATACAGGGGTATTTATTATAAAAAGAATGGTACACAAACAGATTTATATGTTTATGATTTTAACAACGGTACTTCAAAGATGCTTGCATCATTTTCGGATAAATGGAAGGTTTGGGGATCTTCCTCCGTATGGAATGCATTATACTCTTCCATGGAAGCAGTAGGAGATAATATAATTATTTCCCTGCCTGACCGGATCGTTATGCTGGATCAGAACGGAAATATTCTTAAGACTTATTCAAATTCCGCATTGGGCCGTGGATATATATACGGAATAAGCCTTATGGGAAATAATTTGTATTATGATGTTTATACCAATCCTCCGTTCTATCTTGCTTCAAGCAGGATCGGCCGGTACAGTATTATAATGGATGAATATTTTACACCTACCATTACGCCCACAACCGTTATTAATCCCGTAACTACTGCAACACCTACACCTACCGCGACACCTGTACCCACAGCTACGCTTACACCTATAAAGGATCCGGAGGTTACAACAACGCCCACACCGACTCCCACTGCCAAACCCATAAGATATACAATGAGCCGGATTAAGATCACAAGAAAAGAGAAGTCTTCGGAATTGATTTATACGGGAAGTGAGATAAAACCCGAATATACTCTTACACACAGAGATACCGGAGAAGTTCTTAGGGAGGGTATCGATTATACGGTTACTTATACCAATAATGTGGAGGTAGGTACAGCCAAAGCCACTTTTACGGGAATAGGAGAGATTTATGCAAATTCCGGAAGAAAAAGAGTATCCTTTAAGATATTAAGAAGATCCTTTAATAAGATTAATCCGGAAGTTGAAATAGTGGGCGGTGACACTGTTACCTTTGTTAAAGGGGGTGTGACTCCGGAAGTTAAAGTGACTTACGGAGGTGCACAGCTGGTAAAGGGAGCAGATTATAAACTGATCTATAAAAATAATAAAAAGGTCGGCACCGGAATTATCATGGTAAAGGGCCTTAACAGTTTTTCGGGAGTTTATAAAAAACAGTTCACCATTGAAAAGCAGGATATCAGTAATCTGTCTGTAAGTGCTAAGGATGTAAAATATTCCGTAAAGCCATATGCGTACAGAAATACCAGGATCATAATTTATGATGTGAATGGGAAAAAACTTACATCTGCAGACTATAAGCTTAATAAAAAAGACGATAAATTATGGGTATCCGAATCGGATACCCCTGAGGTCGGAAGTGAGATCACTGTAACTGTTACCGGAAGAGGAAATTATTGCGGAACTGCAACTGCAAAATATTACGTGATCAAAAAATAGCTTAAAGTTGTTCCAGGATTGCTTTAACGGTTTTAGCATTGTTCATAGCGTATATATGAATACCGGATACGCCGTTTGATCTGAGATTTTTTATCTGATCTGCGGCGTATTTTGTGCCCTGTTCAAACATGGCATCCGGATTATCCCCGTAAAGAGCTATAAGATCGCTGAGTTTTTTGGGGACGGAAGAGCCGGACAGAGTAATGGAACGTCCCAGCTGGGTGGCTTTTGTGATGGGCATGATACCGCAAAATACAGGTATGTTTATATTGTTTTTATGTAACAGTTCAAAATATCTCAGGAAAATTTCATTATCAAAGCACATTTGTGTTGTCATAAAATCAAGCCCCGCCTCAACTTTCTCTTTGATATGTTCAATATCCTGTGCCATAGAAGCGGATTCGGGATGTTTTTCCGGGTAACAGGCTCCTCCTATGCATACATTGCTTCCTTTTTTGTTGCGTATATATTCGATCATTTCATTGGCGTACATAAATTCACGGTTATTAAACTGTTCATCTGTCATTGTCTGAGGACGATCTCCGCGAAGAGCAAGTATGTTACTTAAATGGGAGTTATCAAATTCCTCAAGGGCTTTATCAAGATCCTTACGGGTGTATCCGACACAGGTCATATGACAAAGTGCATTTATCTTTTTTTGAGTCTGTATATAAGAGGCAACTTCAAGGGTTTTTTTGGAATTACTTCCTCCGGCACCATAAGTAACGCTGATAAAATCAGGATTAAAAGTGGAAAGTTCATCTATTGTGGCAAATACATTTTTAAAATCATCATCTTTTTTGGGCGGAAATACCTCGAAAGATAAAAGTGACATTGAATCCGAAAATGAATCGTTTATCATAGATTAAGCTCCTTATGTTTTAGATGTACCAATTATGACTTAAGGTTGATTTTACAACTAGAATATCTTATCATATAAGAGAGATATTTTCAATAAATCTAATTAATACAGGAAACGGAGCAGTGTAATGGATATAAATAAAGATGGGTTTAAAAGTACTTCGACTTATGTTGCATCCGATGAATTGATGTCAGCAGTTAATGTTGCAAGAATGCTTGAAAAACCTTTGCTTATCAAAGGTGAGCCGGGTACGGGAAAGACAATGCTTGCAAATGCGATAGCCGAGTCTCTCGGGTTAAAGCTTATTATCTGGAATATCAAATCCACAACAAAGGCCCAGGACGGTTTATATGTATATGATACGATCCAGCGGCTTTATGACGGACAGTTTGGGGAAGAGGGTGTTGATGATATAAGCAGATATATTAAACTGGGAAAACTGGGGGAAGCCTTTGTTGCCGATGAGCAGACGGTGCTTTTGATAGATGAAATAGATAAAGCCGATCTTGAATTTCCCAACGACCTGCTTTGGGAACTGGACCGGATGGAATTCTATATCCATGAAACCAGGGAAACCATCAAAGCAAAGCATCGTCCTATAGTTATAATCACTTCCAATGCCGAAAAGGAACTTCCGGATGCTTTTTTAAGAAGATGTATTTTTCATTACATCGCTTTTCCCGACAAGGAACTTATGAGTGAGATAGTAAAGACTCATTTTGATTCTCTTGAGGAGGACCTTCTTAAGGAAGCATTAAAAGCTTTTTATGAAATAAGAGAGCTCAGGGACGTAAAGAAAAAACCTTCCACTTCAGAGCTTATTGACTGGATCAGGGCTTTGCAGCTGGGTGGAATAGCTACCGATAAAATCTGTTCGGAACTTCCGTTTATAGGAACTGTCATAAAAAAAGATGAAGATTTGGAAGCGGTTATTCATGGCAGGACTTAGCAGAAGTTATACAAGGAATGCTTTATAATTCCGGCGGGACGGATTTGTTTAAAATATGGACGGAGTTTGTCAAAGATGTTTACGGAATATTTCTTTTTTTTAAGGGATCATGAAATGGATATATCGCTTTCGGAATGGCTTACTCTTATCGAAGCAGTCGATAAGGGACTTACGCATGCATCCATTACCGAGTTTTATTATATTTCGAGAATGATATTGTGTAAATCCGAGAACGAATTCGATAAATATGATCTGCTTTTTAATGAATATTTTAAAGGAATACATACGGAGCCCGAAGATGTTTCGAAGCAAATGAAGAAATGGCTGGACAAGAGTGATTTTGCCCAAAATGCCGAGCAGGAGATGATGAAAAAACTTATTGACGGTGAAGTTAACCGTATAGAAGAAACAAAGGAAGAGGTGCTGGAAAAGTTCCGGGAGAGACAAAAAGATCAGGAGTCGGAACATAACGGCGGAAATCAATGGATCGGTACAATGGGAAATTCCTCTTTCGGTAATCTTGGGGGTCATATGGGTGGGGTCCGTATAGGAGGAACTACCGGATATCAGTCGGCATTTCAGGTTATAGGTGAAAGAAAATTCAGGGATTTCAGAAATGACAGGGTTCTCGATAACCGGCAGTTTCAGGTCGCACTTAGAAAGTTGCGTCAGTTTTCATCGAGATTGGATGTTCCCAAAACCGAACTTGATATAAACGGTACTATTGATAAGACCTGTAATAACGGCGGATGCTTACAGATAGTTTTTGACAGACCAAGGAAGAATACGGTTAAGCTTCTGCTTTTGATGGATTCGGGCGGAACAATGATCCCGTACAGTAATCTTCTCAATGAGTTGTTTCAGTCCGTTAACAAGTCAAATCACTTCAAGGATGTAAAGACTTACTATTTTCATAACTGTATTTATGCAAGGCTCTATAATACGCCGGAATGTGAGTTCGGAGACTGGATAGAAACGGAATGGATGTTTAAGAATCTGGACAGTGATTATAAGGTCATAATAGTGGGAGATGCCGCCATGGCACCGGAGGAATTGTATTCGGATACCGGAAATTATCGTGGTCCCAATGACGGCTTATCCGGGTATGAATGGCTTAAACTGATGAAAAGACATTATAAAAGGATATTATGGTTAAATCCTAAAATGGCACCCGGTCACGCCCCCTGGAGAGAGGCGGAAACTGCCGTTAAAGGTTTGTTTAAAATGAACAGATTAACGGTGGATGGGCTTAAGGATGGAATGAAATATCTGATGCAAACCCGATAAAGGGAATAATTTATCCGAAATAATGATAGAATTAAGTATGTCATAGAATGGGAGGATAAGAATATAAAATGTATAAGGTAATGATTGTTGATGATAATATGACTAACCTTATAATGGCTAAAAAGATACTGGAAGAAACCTATGATGTGGTTCCCGTATCCGCCGGTAAGACGGCGCTGGAATTTCTCCATGATATGCCGGATCCTCCGGATATAATACTTTTGGATGTTGATATGCCGGATGTAAACGGCTTCTATGTATTAAGTGAAATGAAGAACGATCCTAGGCTTTCCGAGGTGAGAGTGATTTTCCTTACAGCTCAGGATGATCCGACTACGGAGGTGGAGGGTTATTTTCTCGGAGCCATCGATTATATCAAGAAGCCTTACACGACTGCGCTTTTACGTAAGAGACTGGAAGTGCATGTTTCCAATATAGAAGCTACCCGTAAACTGAAAAAGTTAAATGAGAATCTTCAAACCACGCTTAAAGAGAAGGTTCAGAATATCGCGGGTCTGGAATATGCCATGGTTGAAATGTATTCTTCTCTTATGGGAAGCCGTTCCCATGTTATAGCGGAGCACAGTGAGAGAGTACAGAAGTATATGGAATTGTTTCTTACCGAGATCATGAAGACCGGAAGATATAATATAATGGAAGAAGATAAAGAGATGCTGGTGTATGCAAGTAAATTACATGATATGGGCAAGATATGTATGACAGACCGCTGTATTGCCGATATGGTAGATCTCAGTCTTCAGGAGAAGGAGTTTAATCATGCCCATACCATTATGGGTGCAGAAGCTTGTAAAAAAGTTACAAATGCAATTACAGGCAGTAAATTTCTGATATATATATATAATATGTGCCGTTATCATCATGAAAGATGGGATGGAAAGGGGTATCCGGATCGCATTATGACTACGGATATCCCACTGGAAGCACGTATTCTTACAATAGTTAACAGCTACGATAATTTCAGATTTAATAATGATGGCGGAACCCCTCTTACGCATACAGAGGCTGTAAAAAGGATATCGTTGTGGAGCGGTACGCATTATGATCCGGATCTGGTTGAGTTGTTTTTATCGGTTTCGGATCTGTTTGAAAATGCCGCTGATAAGGATTGACTTGGAATATGAAGGATTTTATTCGGAATTTAAAGGTTAAATATTTCGGTGATGATCTTGCTACCGAAGTTAAAATATATAACGGTATGCATTTGATAATGATAGCAGCTTTATTGTTATCAACAATATTGATGCATGTTTTTTTTCCTACACAGAGAGTTTTTTTAATAACTGCAGCAACTGCTACAGCTTCTCTTTTTACTTTTTATATAGGTAATTCCACCGGGAAATTTGAACTTCATGCCATTATCATGTCTTGTATCATCAATCTTATTTTCTTTCCGATGATATTCTTTGAATACAACAGGATTTATTTTTGTATTCCCATATATTTTATATTCGGGCTTATTTACAATGCTTTTTTACTTTCCGAAAAAACAGCTTTTATACTTAGCTTTATTGATATTCTGGGATATATTACAGTCATTTATGCCGGAGAAATGAGCCGTCCTTTAAACTTAGAGATCGGGAATGAAACCTTTAAGGATTATATGGCTGTATTTGTGGGAATATGTATTGTTTCACTTTCTTGCGGTCTGGCGGTAAGATACAGAATGTATATTTACAGAAAAGAAGAAGAGGAGCTGGAGAAGCTTCATGTTGAGGCTATGGATGCTTATGTTAATATGGATATTTTTCTTATCAATATGTCCCATGAGATAAGAACCCCCATGAATGCCATAATAGGCACTATAGAATTATTGCTGGATCAGAATGTTAACGATCATGTAAAGGAATGTGTTTATAATATTCTTAATTCTTCCAATGCACTGTTGTCATTAACGGATGAGGTTATGGATCTTTCCAAATCGGGTTCTCAGGATATTACCATATATAATGCAAGATTTGATCTTTCCAAGCTGCTTATGGAGATCATAAACATGACTTCGGTGCGCTTGATGGATTCGGGGATCAAATTTCAGGTGGAGATTGAAAGTAATCTCCCCAGATATGCGTACGGTGACGGACCGAGATTAAGACAGGTTTTTATAAATATTCTTAATAATGCCGTTAAATACACGAAGGAGGGGCGTATACTTCTGAAAGTCTTTTCCGAACCTATTGATGATGATGAAATAATGCTCAAGGCAGAGGTTGAAGATACCGGGATCGGTATTAAGTCCGAAAATATACCTCATTTATTTGAATTATATAAGCGCATCGATCTGACGGAAGACGGTCTTAATGCTGTGGAAGGTACAGGCCTGGGGCTGGCAATATGTAAAGAGATAATCGATAAAATGGATGGGGAGATAACTGTCAGAAGCAGTTATCATGTGGGAAGTAATTTTGGCTTTTGTGTTCCGCTTCAGGAGGATTCCGGTGAAAGGATAGTAACCCTGGCGGATAAGGATTCTTTAAAGGTTTTGATATATTTATCGGATGATGATGAATGTATTTTGCTTAAAAAGATATTTAATACACTTTCGGTTGAGTCGAAAATAGTTGAAAACAAAAGGAATTTTGAAAATGAAGTAATTATGGGTGATCATACCCACATATTTATTTCCGTGCAGCAGTATTACGGAAATATGAGATTCCTTGAACGGGAATTTAAAGATAAACATTTGGTCATCATAGCCGGCCTTAATGAATCGGTATCGGTTAATAAAATTGGGTTTGTCATGACACGTCCCATAAATATTCTCGGAGTTACGGCCGTTCTTATGAATAAGGACTCAACATATTCAAGAGAAGTGATCAAAGAAGGGAAATTTGAATGTCCCGATGCCACCATACTTGTAGTGGATGATAATCTTACAAATTTAAATGTGGCAGGGGGAATCTTAAGAAAATACGGGGCCACCGTTCATACAGCATTGAGTGGCAAGGAATGTCTGGATATACTGGAGCGGGAAAAGGTGGATATTGTTTATCTTGATTATATGATGCCGGAAATGAACGGGATAGATACCCTTATGGAGATACGTAAATTAAACGGGGGAGAACTGGCAGACCTTCCCGTAGTTTCTCTTACCGCTAATGTTGTAAACGGTGCTAAAGAAATGTTTTTGGAAGCCGGCTTTTCGGATTTTATAAGTAAGCCTATAAATATAGAGAAAATAGAGAAATCGTTAAAAAATTTACTGCCATCCGATTTAATACAATATAAATGATAACGGGCATAGGAATAATATGAAATTAAAAGATAATAAATTTTTCAAAAGGATAATTGAATATTTTAATGATGAGAACATTCCTATGATCAATAAGAAATTCTTTCTTATTGTCAGTTTTGTTATTCCTGTGTTGTTATTTGTGTTATTGTCGTTTTTTCCGGGCAGGTTTAATGTATATGTTATCATCATTGATGTATCTTACATATTTTTTCTGCTGGGACTGTCTTATATCGTATACAGATACGGAGAATACAAGCTGGCATCTTATATACTGAGTATTGTTACCTGTTTTATTATATTTCCACTGATTTTTTTGATCACAGGATATATTTATAACGGAGTTACGGTGCTTCTTGCGACGGCTATTATACTTACCTGTTTCCTGATAGAGGACAGGGGAGTGTGGATAATAGTACCTATGGAATTGGTATATTATGGGTTTATGCTGTCAGAGTGTTATAAAAAACGTGAATTATTGGACTGTTATTTCCAATACGGTTATAGTTTCACGGAGAAAATCCTGAATTTTCTGTATGCCTGTCTGGTGCCTGTATTTATTGTAACTTATCAGACTTATATTTTTAAAAGGATCAAGATAAAAAAAGAGCAATCATATATTTCAATAAGAAATTCCGAACTTTCCAAAATACGTTTTCTTGCAAATATGACGCATGAAATCCGTAATCCCATGAATGCAATAGTCGGCATGAATGAGCTTATCCTTAAAGAAGAGCTTACCCCGGGCATTAAAGAACAGGCTCTGGTAATAAAAGAGGCTTCTTCACAATTATTAAGAATTGTAAATAATATACTGATATACAGTAAGCTTAATTCCAATAAATGGGAAGCTTTGCCCGTCAAGTACAGTTTTAAAGAGCTGATGAAAGAAGTTATTGATAATGTTTCAAGAGGTCTGCAGGAGGAAGGCGCAGAATTCTATGTTTTTGTTGATAGAAATATTCCCACATATCTGTTCGGTGATTCTCAGGGAGTTAAACAGATTTTTATGTATCTTCTGTATAATTCCATACAACAGACGGTAAGACGAAGTATGTCTCTTGAAATAAAAGCCGAAAAGAATATCGAAGAACATACCCTTAGATTTAAATGCAGGATAGCGGAAACGGGATCGGGAATGCCCGAGGCAGATGTGGATTCTTTGCTGGGGGCATTTAATAAATATGATTCCAGAAGAAATGCTACACTTAAGGGTCTGGGGCTTGAAATATCCATTTGTAATGAACTGCTGGCCATGATGGATGGCTTTTTGAAGATAGAGAGTGTAGTTGATGTAGGAACCGCCATTGTTTTTGAATTTTCAAATTATATAATCGATGATACTCCCATGTTATCGGTAGATGAAACAATGGAAAGGCACGTTCTTGTTTATCTTCATGATAAGGATGAAGAAGTTATCTGGAAACGGCTTATGGGAGATATTAAGATAAGTCCCGTGTATGCGGCAGGGCCCGTTGCTTTTAATAATGAGATATCCGATCATCGTTATACACATATATTTATATGGGAGAAGGATTATTTAACCCTTAAGGATGTTATAGATCATATGATGTGTCAGGATATAACATATATAATTACGGATTATGCGCATGTATACAGGGACTTCGGAGAATGCAGAATAATCAGAAAGCCTCTCAGCTGTCTGAATATCGTGGAGATATTAAACGGTAAGTGGTCAGCGCAGGATTACAGTCATACAAGAACTTCCGAGAGATATATTTTCCCGGAGGCAAGGATATTGGTGGTGGATGACAGCCTTGTAAACCAGAAAGTTTTAAGCAGTTCGCTGGAGAATTACGAAATTTATGCCAAATGTGTGTCCAGTGGGAAAGAGTGTCTTAATATTTTGAAAACTGAGGAATATGATATTATCCTGCTGGATCATCTTATGCCGGATATGGATGGTATTGAAACCCTGCGAAGGATCAAGCAGATACCCGGGCATAACTCCAAGATCCCCGTACTTTGCGTTACAGCCGAGCTTGGCAGGGATGTGGGTGAGCGGCTGATGGAAATGGGTTTTGACGATTATATAGCAAAGCCGGTTAAGGATTATCATCTGGCAAGGCTTTTGAAGCAGTATTTGCCTGATGAGCTTGCGGTAACCGTATCCGATTCGGAGCCCCAGGAGAAAAATATTAAGAAGGAACAGGAGAAGGAGGTTGAAGAGAATCCTTTGGAGCTTGATACGGTAAAGGGTATCGAGAATGTGGGAGGTTCCGAAGAAGTATATTATGTGGTATTAAATACATACTATTATGAAGGTATGGAGAAATGGAAAGCTGTCCCCACTCAGTTTCTTAATGGAGATATGCCGCTTTTCATTACCAATGTTCATGCGCTTAAAAGCAGTTCCGCCAGTATAGGAGCTTATGTTATTTCCGAGAAATTTAAAAAATTTGAATTTGCGGGGAAGGAAAATAATTGGGAATATATTGAGGCTAATCTTGATGAAACAATGGAACAGTTCAGAGTCCTTTTGGAAATGATAAGGGAGCTGCTTATACAAAAAGGTGTTTTCGAAAATAATGATACGGTATCCAAGGAGTTGAGTGCACAGGAGGAAAAGACACTGGATCCCGGGATCATAACAGAAATGCAGACGTCGCTTAATAATGTGAATCTGAAACGATGTGAAGAAATCCTTGATTCACTGTATGGGGTTAATTTCGGTAATGATATTAATGTGATGATCAAACAGATGAAGGATGCCTATGATATGTTTGATTATCATACGGTTAAAGATATTTTAATAAAAATCATTGATATTGTTGATATAAAATGATTAAAATAATTCAGGTGAGGTGATTAAAATGGGAGAAATTTATGAAAAGCTTTTACGTTGTCATAAAAGTGTTAAAGAGAGGATAAAGTTTAAACCCAAGGTTGCCCTGGTACTGGGGTCGGGACTTGGTGATTACGGTAAGGATATCCGGGTTGAGGATACATTGCCCTATGATCAAATAGAGGATTTTCCGGTATCCACAGTGCCCGGTCATGCGGGACAGTTTATTTTCGGTTATGTAGGAGAAGTTCCGGTGGTATGTATGCAGGGAAGGGTACATTTTTATGAAGGATATCCTATTTCGGATGTTGTTCTGCCTACAAGACTCATGCGCCTTATGGGAGCAGATTATCTTTTTTTGACAAATGCATCCGGAGGTATAAATACTGATTTTGGTGCAGGTACTTTTATGCTGATAAGGGATCATATTTCCTGTTTTGCACCCAATCCTCTTATCGGACAGAATATAGAGGAACTTGGCACCAGATTTCCGGATATGAGTGAGGTTTATAATAAGGAGTTGTCGGCTATAGTGAAACAATCGGCCGCAGACTTGAACATTGATATTAAAGAAGGTGTATATGCACAGCTTACAGGCCCGTCTTTTGAAACGCCTGCCGAGATCAGGATGCTTAAAACTCTTGGGGCGGATGCAGTCGGTATGAGTACGGTGGTTGAAGCCATAGCCGGTAATCATTGCGGATTTAAGATCTGCGGAATTTCATGTGTATGTAATCTCGCTGCAGGTTTGTCTTTAAATCCCCTGTCCCATGAAGAGGTGCAGGCAGCTGCAAATGCAGCAGCTCCTTTATTTAAGCAGCTTGTATCCGAATCAATAATCCGTATAGGAAATATATAGAAAGGTTGATTTTATATTAATATTATGAAGAGTATAAAATTATCCCCTTTGATCCTTTGCGCTTTATGTATATTTATACTTACGCTTTCAGGCTGCGGCGGAAAGGTTGATATTGCTTTTATTACAGATATGGGAACCGTATCCGATGGTTCCTTTAATCAGGGATCCTACGAGGGAGCATTAAATTATGCGGAAAATAATGATAAACAGATAAAGGTGTATGAACCACAGGGGGCTTCAAATTCCGATTATCTTAAAGAGATAAGATCGGCAGTAAAAGACGGAGCAAAGGTTGTGGTTTGTGCAGGTACTTTGTTTGAAGAAAGTATTTATACGGCTCAAAAAAAATATCCTAAGGTTGATTTTATTCTGGTGGATGGTATACCTCATGATGATAAAGGCAAGGACTTTACCATAAAGGATAATACAATGCCTATTATGTTTTCGGAGGAAGAAGCCGGATTTTTGGCGGGATACGCCGCTGTCAGAGACGGAAATACCGAACTTGGATTTGTTGGAGGAACAAATCAGGAATCGGTGGAACAGTTTGGATACGGTTACGTACAGGGAGCTGATTATGCAGCTATAGAAATGGGAGTAAATGTAAGGGTGAAGTATTGTTATGCCAATACTTTTCTGGAAGATGATAATGTGAAAAATATGGCAGAAGCCTGGTATAACGGAGGCACACAGATCATCTTTGCCTGCGGAGGAGCTATGGGAAGATCCGTTATTGCGGCGGCAGAGGAGTCGGGGGGCAAGATAATAGGCGTTGATATAGATCAAAGCCGGATATCGGAGACTGTTGTGACCTCCGCAAAAAAAATGCTTGGCAATGCTGTATATATGGGACTGGAGAAAAAATTTTCGGAGAATTTTACCGGCGGAGCCGTTTATGAGATGGAGGCCGAAAATAATGGTATAGGTCTTGAAATGGAGAATTCAAGATTTGAGAAGTTTGATGAGGAGTTATATAATGCCATATACGAACAATTGGCCTCGGGAAGAATAGAGCCTTACAGTTCAACGGATTTCGGTAATACTTCGGATCTGGAGCTGGTTAATACTGAAGTTTTTTATCTGGAGTTGAATAATGATTGAAGAACGCTTGATAGAGGCGGCTTTTGAAGGCCGTAATAATGCTTATGCACCATATTCCGAATACAGGGTAGGAGCAGCACTTTTAACTGAAAATAATGAGATCATTACCGGATGTAATGTTGAGAATTCATCCTACGGGCTTTGTAATTGTGCTGAAAGAACCGCAGTCTTTAAGGCTGTGAGTGCAGGTGCAAAGAGGTTTAAGGCAATTGCCGTTGCAGGGGGGAAGAACTGCTGTAAGGAGCAAGGGGATGAAACGGAGGATTATGCTTATCCATGTGGAGCCTGCAGACAGGTACTCAGGGAATTCTGCTCACCTTTGGAGTTTAAGGTGATAGTGGCAAGAAGTAAAACAGATTATAAGGTGTATACTTTAGAGCAATTACTGCCGGACAGTTTTGGTCCGGATTCTTTGGTTTAGATACAGGAGGGTATTAATTTATGAATATCAGATTTTATAATGCCAGGATACTGACTATGGTCGAGGGGCAGGAGATTTTTGACGGTGAGTTATGGGTAGAAGGAAGCCGGATCACTTATGTCGGAGAAGCAAAAAGCGAGGAGGAAATAAGTAAAGTATCGGGTCGCTTTACCAGATGTATTGATTGCAGGGGAAATCTTCTAATGCCCGGGTTTAAAGATGCACACACACATTCGGGAATGACACTTATGAGAACTTATGCGGATGGCCTTCCTCTTCAGGAATGGCTTGAAACAAAGATATTTCCTTTGGAAGCCAAAATGAGCGGTGAGGATTGTGCTTTGCTTACAAAGCTTGCCATTCTTGAATATCTTACGTCGGGTATTACAGCAATAATGGATATGTATCTTTCGCCCGAAGATATAGCAACAGCCTGTGAAGAGACCGGTATGAGAGTGGTTCAGGTCAGTGGTATAAACAAGTTTGGGCCTTCGTTGGAAGTGTTTGAAGAAAGATTTCTTAAGCTTAATGACAGACATCCTTTAAGCAGCTATAAAATGGGATTCCATGCGGAATATACCTGTGATAAAGAGCTGCTTATGAAATTATCGGATCTGGCGCATAAATATAAAGCCCCCATGTATACTCATAATTCGGAAACGGTTCGGGAGGTTAAGGAGTGTGTTGACAGATATCAAATGACACCTACCGTATTTCTTGACAGTTTGGGATTATTTGATTATGGCGGTGGGGGATATCACTGCTGTCATATGACGGATGAAGATATTGAAGTTTTTAAGAAACATAATATGTCGGTGGTGACCAATCCGGGATCAAATACAAAACTTGCCAGCGGAATCGCTCCGGTTGCAAGGTTTTTGGAAGAGGGTATTAATGTTGCTATCGGTACAGACGGACCTTCTTCCAATAATTGTCTTGATATGTTCAGAGAGATGTTTCTGGTTACGGGGCTTGCAAAATTAAGAGAGAAGGATGCATCGGTGGTTTCCGGTATGGAAGTTTTAAAGATGGCGACAGTGGGCGGTGCCAGGGCGATGGATATTATGGATTGCGATGTTTTGGCAAGCGGAAAAGAGGCGGACATCATAATGATAGATCTTATGCAGCCCAATATGCAGCCTATTAATGATATAGCCAATAATTTGGTTTACAGCGGCAGTAAACAAAATGTTAAGATGACTATGATCCATGGGAAAATATTATATGAAGACGGTAAATTTAACATAGGGATAAGTCCCGCAGATATTTACAAAGGCGCAAGTATGATCCAAAAGAGGTTGTTTTAATGAGTTCACTGGTTATTATTATCATTCCGGTATTGATCCTTATAATTTTTCTTGAAGGCAGTCTGAGGGAAAAAAGATCAAAGGAAGAATTCAGAAAAGAGCTTAAAGAGAATTACGGAAAGCAGAAGGATAAGGCTTTAGGTAAGGATGATCTTCTCCGTATATCAGGTTATCATCATAAATGTATGGAAAATGCCCCGGAGGGATTCTGTATTGATGAAATAACCTGGAATGATCTTTCTATGGATGATATTTTTATGAGGCTGAATTCCTGTTATTCGTCTTTGGGGGAGGAAGAATTATATCACAGACTTCACTGTCCGATCCTTGGGCCGGATGAGGAGTATGATCATTTCTGTAAAATGAGAGAGTATTTTGAGGAACATGAGCAGGAAAGGATAAAGCTTCAGGAAATATTCAATAATATCGGTATTAACAGGAAGACGTCGATAACCAAAATATATGATTATGTAAGTGTTCTTAAGCCGGAATCAAATGTGAGCCATTATATAATGATCCTGTTTGTAATATGCTCAGTAATCTCCATATTTATAATTCCGGGAATCGGGGTTTTGCTGTTCCTTGCCATGCTTATTGTTTCCATCGGTTCTTATCTTAAGACCAAAAAGGTTATTGAACCTTTGATAGTGACCTTTAATTATACGGGTAGGATGATAGTAGCCTGTGAAAAGATAAGTGAATTTGCACCGGAGATTCTTGTTAAGGATATTGCCAAACTGAAAGAATATGAGAAACCTTTAAGAGGACTCCTTAATAAAACCCTGTGGATATCTTCCGGTGCGGTTTCCATGGATAATCCGGTGATGCTTTTGCTGGAATATATAAAAATGGTCTTTCATATAGATCTTATAATGATCAATGATCTTACTGTATTATTAAAGGAGCATATAGGTGAGATCGACGGAATAAGATATATACTTGGAAGTATAGATGCTGCTATTGCGGTGGGATCCTATAAAAACAGTCTTTATAATGTTTGTATACCCGAATTTATCAAGGATAATGAGGTTGCCATTGATATCGAAGATTGTATACATCCTCTGGTTGCTGCTCCGGTGTCCAACAGTATAAAGGTTAAGGGGGCGGTTCTTGTGACCGGATCCAATGCTTCCGGTAAATCCACCTTTCTTAAAACGCTGGCTGTCTCGGCTCTGTTTGCCCAGACTTTGGGTTTTGTGCCTTCAAAAACGTACAGGGCATCCAGATTTAAAATATTTACGTCAATGGCTCTTAATGACAGTATAAGCAACGGTGAAAGCTATTTTATTGTTGAGATAAAATCTATTAAGAGAATAATTGATGCAGGGTTTGATGCACCGGTATTATGCTGTATTGATGAGGTTTTAAGAGGAACAAATACGGTAGAACGTATTGCGGCATCAACACAGATACTAAGAAGTCTTGTAAGACCCGGTTATATTGTTTTTGCAGCAACACATGATATCGAACTTACAAAGCTGCTTAAAGAAGACTATATAAATTATCATTTCGAGGAAGTTGTTTCGGGTAATGATATTAAGTTTAATTATTTATTGCAGGAGGGAAGTGCCAGAACCAGAAATGCAATAAAATTGCTGAAAATAATGGGCTATGAAGAAAATATAATACATGATGCGGATGATATGGTTGAAAGATTTATCAACACCGGAAATTGGAGCTTATAATGAAGGTAAAGATATATACTGACGGGGCTGCCCGTTCTAATCCGGAAGGACCCGGGGGGTACGGTACAATATTACATTATGTGGATCAAAAAGGAGAATTACATGTAAAGGAACTTAGTGCGGGGTATAAGAAAACCACAAATAACAGAATGGAATTAATGGCTGTTATAGCCGGGCTTGAAGCACTTATCAAACCCTGCAGTGTGGAGATCATATCCGATTCAAAATATGTAACCGATGCCTTTAACCGCCACTGGATAGACAGCTGGATAAATAATAACTGGAAAAATTCACAAAAAAAACAGGTACTTAACAGGGATTTATGGGTACGGTTGTTGAAAGCCAAAGAACCTCATGAGGTGACTTTTACCTGGGTTAAGGGACATGCGGGGCATCCGGAAAATGAAAGATGTGATCTTCTGGCCACAAGTGCGGCGCATAAAGAGGAACTGCTGGAGGATATTGTTGACTTATAAGGTGATATGATGGTATATTTATCCTTAGTTTTACAGAAAGGTAAGGTATTAAAATGATCGCTTTTTTAAATATGTTTTTTTCATATCTTATTCTTGTGATAATAATGGCTGCTTTAGCGGTATGCGGTGTTATCGCAGGTAAGAAGTTAAGAGATTCCAAAAACGCCAAGCTTAGGACCGAAGCCCTTAAGGAAGAAGAGGTTAAGGATGCAAAGAAGGCTTAAGTGGCTGTTCTTTAGGGGAATTTATTAATTTTAATCAATTATTTTAGTGGAGATAATAATGAATATTATATATAGAAGTACCAGAGGAGATAAGAAGGAATATACTGCATCCGAAGCGATAATCAAGGGGTTATGTGATGACGGAGGATTATTTGTTCCCAACGTTTTTCCAAAGCTTAATATTGAATTATCCGATCTGCCGGGACTTGACTACAAACAAACAGCATATGAAGTAATGAAGGAGTTTCTTACCGATTACACGCGGGAGGAACTTCTTGATTGTATAAATAAAGCATATGATGATAAATTTGATGAAGAAGAGAAGGCTTTGCTTACAAAACATGGAGACCGGTATTTTCTTGAGCTTTTTCATGGAAAGACCATAGCTTTTAAGGATATGGCGCTTTCAATATTGCCGCATCTTCTTACGACGGCAATGAAAAAAAATAATGTAAATAAGGAAGTGGTTATCCTTACCGCAACTTCCGGTGATACCGGAAAAGCTGCATTGTCGGGATTTGCCGATGTTTCGGGTACAAGAATAATTGTTTTCTATCCCAAAGGCGGAGTCAGCAGGATACAGGAACTTCAGATGATAACCGAAAAGGGTAAAAATACCAAGGTTGTGGGAGTTAAGGGAAATTTTGATAATTGTCAGAGTGGCGTTAAAGAGATATTTAATGATGAAGAGCTTAAGGCTTTACTTGATAAAGAGGGTTTTGTTTTTTCTTCCGCCAACTCTATCAATATAGGCCGCCTTATCCCACAGGTGGTTTATTATGTTTTTGCTTACGGAAGGATGATCGCAAACGGGGCGATAAAGGCAGGCGAGAAGATTAATTTTGTGGTACCTACCGGTAATTTCGGGAATATACTTGCAGGTTATTATGCCAAGCAGATGGGTCTTCCCATTGATAAGCTTGTATGTGCTTCCAATGAGAATAAGGTATTGTATGATTTTTTCAGAAGCGGAAAATATGATAAGAACCGGGAATTTATTCTGACTTCTTCACCGTCAATGGATATCCTTATCTCCAGTAATCTTGAACGACTTATATATTTAATATGCGATAGTGATGCAGATAAAAATGCCGGACTTATGAAAGAACTTAATATGTCAGGTGTGTACAGGATCGATGAGAATATGGCAGAGAGACTTAAGGATTTCTATGGGGCATATGCGGATGAGAAGGAAGTATTTAATACTATAAGATCCATATACGATAATACGGGGTACGTTATTGATACGCATACGGCGGTTGCGGCTGCCTGTGATCTTAAATATAAAGAAGATACTAAAGATGAAAACAAGAGTGTAATCGTATCAACCGCAAGTCCTTACAAGTTTGTCTCTAATGTATTGAAGGCCATTGGAGAGGATGTTTCGGATAAAGACGATTTTGAGCTGGCGGACAGATTGAGTGAACTGTCGAAGGTTAAGATCCCGCCGGCAGTTGAAGAGATCAGAAATGCTAAAATACTTCATGACACGGTATGTGAAGTTTCGCAAATGAAAGAAACAGTAAAGAGCAGCCTTATATAGGCTGCTCTTTTTCAGGATCCTGAGATATATTCAGTCCGGAACCGGTAATTCATATAACAGAAATTTTACAGTACCAAAGGAGAATTTAACAGACAAAATGGTGATCTTTGCGTTTATTTCGGAAGTAAGATCTATGCTGTCATTCTTTTTTGGAGCATTTAAACTCAGTTCGTATAAATTCAATTTACTCAACAAAACAATAAACAGACCATTGTGAAGATTCAAAAAATCCAAAAGAGCTTCTTTACACAGATCGTCAAAACTGTCTATCCCCAATTTGGCATATTGCTCAGCGAATTTAACAAGCACATCCGGATCTCCGTCTATAGCGGAATAGGCTGAGGGGATGCCGGTAATATCCTGAGAGAGTTCCTGACCGGCTTTATATTTATCGACGGTTTCAATCTTCTCGATTAATATCGAAGCGTCTACATACAGAGAAATATCTTCTATCAGCTTCTCAATATATGTTTTCACAAAAGAAGTCATAGAATCCGACAATTCATTATAATTGGAATTGTTAAGTATATTGGCTGTCAAAGCGTCATTTACCATATTATTCTCCTATATTGTTACTGAGGAATATTGTGCTTTAATACTTGCCTTAGAAGGTCTGCATCTACCGGTTTTTGAATAAAGTCTTTAGCACCGGCTTTTATTACTTCTCTTAAGTGTGTCTGAGTACCGACGGAAGAGATCACCACAATTGTGGCATTAGGGTCAAACTCTATGATTTCTTTGGTAGCGGTAATTCCGTCTTTTACCGGCATTACGATGTCCAAAAATACAATATCGGGTCGTTCGGATTTATATTTATTTACTGCGTCTTCGCCGTTTGCAACTTCTATGATCTTATCATATCCGAAAGAATTCAGCATAGTGGTCATGCTTTTTCTGGCAAGAATAGAATCATCACAAACAAGCATTTTTATGTCTGACATACACACCTCCCTGGTCACATATTCATTAAGATGTATTAATTAGTATTTTAATATATTTTTTTAATATAATCAACACTCGAGTTTTGAACGGCTGTTGATAGGGATGTAGGTCTGATCCGAGTGTATTGGTTTATAAGCGGGACGGATTATCTTGCTGTTATTATTCAGTTCTTCCATACGATGAGCACTCCATCCGACTATTCTTGCAATGGCAAATATGGGAGTATACAGTTCTTTGGGAAGGCCCAACATATCATATACAAGTCCGGAGTAGAAATCCACATTACAGCAAACCCCTTTGTAGATTTTTCTTTCATCGGAAATAATCTTTGGACCAAGCTTTGCAACTTTGGAATAAAGGCCAAATTCTTTTTCCAGGCCTTTTTCAACAGACAGTTTCTCAACATAGCTTCTGAATATCTGTTCACGGGGGTCGGACAGTGAATAAACAGCATGTCCCATACCGTAAATAAGACCCTGCCTGTCAAAAGCCTCTTTATGAAGAAGTTTTTTAAGATAAATGGATATTTCATCTTCGTCTTCCCAGTCTTTTACGGTGTTTTTCATATCATTGAACATGTCTACCACTTTAAGGTTTGCACCACCATGACGAGGACCTTTAAGAGAGCCTATTGCAGCGGCAATGACAGAATATGTATCGGTACCCGAAGAACTTACAACATGAGTGGTAAAGGAGGAGTTATTTCCACCGCCGTGTTCCATATGAAGGACAAGAGCAACATCGAGGATTTTAGCCTCCAGGGGCGTATAGGTTTTGTTGGCTCTTAATATACGCAAAATATTTTCAGCGGTTGAAAGTTTTTCCTTCGGAGAATGAATATAAAGACTTTTACCATCATGATAATGTCTGTAAGCCTGATAGCCGTAAACCGATAAAAGCGGAAAAAGACTTATAAGCTGAAGACATTGCCTGAGGACATTGGGAGTTGAAATATCGTCTGCATTATCATCATAGGCATATAAGGTCAGAACACTTCTGGAAAGAGTGTTCATCATGTCACGACTGGGAGCTTTCATAATGATATCACGCACGAAGCTGGTAGGCAGAGTACGATAATTGGCAAGTAATTTGCAAAAAGCATCCAATTCATCATTGGTAGGAAGTTTATTAAAGAGAAGAAGATAGGTGACTTCTTCAAAACCAAAGCGTTCTTCACTTGTAAAGCCGCGAACAAGGTCTCTTACATTATATCCTCTGTAAAAAAGTTCGCCGGCTATGGGGACTTGTTTTCCGTCCACGATTTTATTTGCACGCACATCTGAAATATTGGTAAGTCCGGCAAGTACACCTTTTCCGTTAACATCACGTAATCCTCTTTTTACATCGAATTTAGAATATAAATCCGAATCAATGTCATTTCCGCGTTCGGTTAATTCGGCAAGTCTGAGGATTTCAGGTGTGATCTCAATATTATTTATATTATTCATTCGGTCCCCCCCTTTTCTGAAAATTCAATTTAACTTAATAATTTTAACATGTGTTTTTGTCAGGTGTAAAGAAATTTATGTAAAGCAGGTATGACATAAGAGGATTTTGGTCATTTCATTTTTTCCGATAGGAGGTTTATTGTTTTCCGAAGTAGATATATAATACAGGTTGATTTGTAAATATAGAGAAAACAAGAGGATTGATCATGAGTGAAATACATAAGAAACGTATACATACCCTAAGAAGGATCATGGAAAAGAGGGATCTTGATATGCTCCTTATTCTTACGGCTGATGAACATGGGTCGGAATATATAGACCGGCATTTTGCCTTCAGGGAATATATGTCGGGCTTTACGGGGTCGGCAGGCAGTCTGTTGGTAACTAAGGAAGAAGCGGTGCTTTTTACGGACGGGAGATATTTTTTACAGGCACAGGAGCAGCTTAAAGGAAGTGATATCAGACTTGAAAGGGTCGGTACAAAGGGAGCGCTTGAGCCTTATCAGTATATTGAAAAAATCGCGGCCGGAGCCGACACCTGCGATAATGTACTCCGGGCAGGGATGGATCTTAAGGTTTTTTCCGTAAAACAATACGAAAGATTATCACGTATCAAAGGGGTGGAAATAATTGATACCGATATAACGGATGAAATCTGGGAGGATCGTCCCGGAGCAACAGCAAATCCCGTATATTCCCTTCCGGTTAATGTCTGCGGTGTCAGCTTTATGGATAAGCTTAAAGATGTTCGGACAAAGCTGGCAAAATATGGAGGGGATGCGGTGCTGGTTTCCGGGCTTGGTGATGTCATGTGGCTGTTTAACATAAGGGGATCGGATATAGAATATAATCCGGTGGCAATGACATACGGATACATAGATGAAAACAGTGCAAATATTTATGTAAAAGAAGGTTGTACAGATAAAAAACTCCGGGCGGAATTTGAAAAGGCAGGGGTGATAATTTGTAAATATGAGGATTTTGAAGACGAAATCAAAAAAATAAGGGGAAAACATATATTATGCGATCGGGACAGTCTAAATGCCCATATTGCAAAAATATTGTCCGATAATGATATCATCTATGCGGATTTTGGCGAGCTTATTCCTAAACATATTAAAAATATAACGGAATGTGAACAGGCAAGAAAATGGCATATAGAAGACGGTCTTATCCTTACAAGGTTTATTTATAAGATCAAGACGCTTATAAACAGCGGAGAAATAATAAACGAGTATGAAGCTGCCAGAATACTGGATGATATGAGACGGTCGGTAAAAGGTAATCATGATCTGAGCTTTGAAACCATATCGGCATACGGAAGTAACGCGGCAATAATCCATTACAGTCCCTCATCAAAGGGAAGTAAACAATTAGCAAAGGAAGGATTTTTACTGGTTGATTCCGGAGGGCAGTATGAGGGAGCGACAACGGATGTTACAAGGACCCTGGCTTTGGGAAAACTTACAAAGGAGATGAAGGAGGATTATACAGCCGTACTTAAGGGAATGTTAGAACTCTCGGAGGCGGTTTTTCTGGAAGGTACAAGAGGCGAGAATCTGGATATACTTGCAAGAGAACCCATATGGGAGCGTTACAGGGATTACAGGCATGGTACGGGACATGGAGTTGGAGCCATGCTTAATGTTCATGAGGGCCCCCAGGCTTTCAGATACAGGATAAGTGACAGCTTACCACAGCCTCCTTTAAAACCCGGGATGATAACCAGTGATGAACCGGGTATATACATTGACGGTAAATACGGGATAAGGATTGAAAACCTACTTTTATGCATAGAAAAGGCAGAAAATGAATGGGGGAGATTTCTGGGATTCGAAACCTTAACTCTTGTGCCTTATGAGAGGGAAGCCATAATCAAAGAACATCTGACTTTGAAACAGATCAAATTGATCAATACATATAACAGAACAGTATATGAAACCTATAAAGATCGGCTCGAAAGTGATGAAAAAACCTGGCTCAACTCGGTAACCGCACCATTGTGACGCCTTAAGCAGATGTTGATAAATATTAGTAGTTTTCAGTTGTCAAAGGCGGATTCTCGTGATAGAATATATGACGGCAAGTTCATGGGAAACCATTGAACATATAATCAATTGAAAGGAAGAGGTAAAATTATGGCAAAAGTTGATTTAACACAGTATGGTATTACCGGAGTCACAGAAGTCGTTTACAATCCTTCATATGAGCTTTTATATGATGAGGAGACCAAGAAGGAACTTACAGGTTTTGATGTAGGAACACTTACAGAGCTTGATACTATCAATGTTATGACAGGTGAGTTCACAGGACGTTCTCCTAAAGATAAGTATATTGTTATGGATGAGAACAGTAAGGACACAGTATGGTGGACTTCAGATGCTTACAAGAACGATAATCATCCTATGGATATTAAGACATGGGAAACTGTTAAGGATATGGCTAAGAAGGCACTGTCAAACAAGAGACTCTTTGTTGTTGATGCATTCTGCGGAGCTAACAAGGATTCAAGAATGGCAGTTCGTTTCATAATGGAAGTTGCATGGCAGGCACATTTCGTAAGAAATATGTTTATCCAGCCTACAGCTGAAGAAGAAGAAACATTTGAACCTAACTTTGTAGTATATACGGCTTCAAAGGCTAAGGTTGATAATTATAAGGAGCTTGGTCTTAATTCAGAGACCTGTGTTGCTTTCAATACAACAAGTCGTGAGCAGGTTATCCTTAATACCTGGTATGGCGGCGAGATGAAGAAGGGTATGTTCTCAATGATGAACTATTATCTTCCTCTTCAGGGTATGGCTGCAATGCACTGCTCAGCAAATACAGATATGGAAGGTAAGAATACAGCTATTTTCTTCGGCCTTTCAGGAACAGGTAAGACAACACTTTCAACAGATCCCAAGAGACTTCTTATCGGTGATGATGAGCATGGCTGGGATGATAACGGTGTATTTAACTTTGAAGGCGGATGTTATGCTAAGGTTATTAACCTTGATAAGGAATCAGAGCCGGATATCTACAATGCAATAAAGAGAAATGCTCTTCTTGAGAATGTAACAGTAGATGCAAACGGAAAGATTGATTTCGCCGACAAGTCGGTTACAGAGAATACCCGTGTTTCATATCCTATCGAACATATTGAGAATATTGTTAAGAAGGTTAACGGTATTTCGGCAGGTCCTGATGCTAAGAATGTAATATTCTTATCAGCAGATGCATTCGGAGTACTTCCTCCGGTATCAATTCTTACACCTGAGCAGACACAGTATTACTTCCTTTCAGGATTTACCGCTAAGCTTGCAGGTACAGAGAGAGGTATTACAGAGCCCACACCTACATTCTCTGCATGCTTTGGCCAGGCTTTCCTTGAGCTTCATCCTACAAAGTACGGTGAGGAGCTTGTTAAGAAGATGAAGAAGAGCGGAGCTAAGGCTTATCTTGTAAATACCGGATGGAACGGAACAGGCAAGAGAATTTCCATCAAGGATACACGTGGTATCATCGATGCTATCCTTAACGGAGATGTTAACAAGGCTGAGACAAAGAAGATTCCTATCTTTGATTTCGAAGTTCCCACAGCTCTTCCCGGAGTTGATCCTGCAATCCTTGATCCGAGAGATACATACAAAGATGCATCCGAGTGGGAAACAAAGGCTAAGGATCTTGCCGACAGATTCATTAAGAACTTTAAGAAGTATGAGACAAATGACGCAGGTAAGGCACTTGTTGCTGCAGGTCCCAAGCTTTAATCTTAAGAATAAAAGAATTAATAATAATCAGAGGCTCGCTTGTCGAGCCTCTATTTATATGTTTTTTAAAGAATTCTTTTATTTACTATATTTGTGTGATAAAATATCAATGTTTGTTAAAAAATAAAAAATGATCGGATAGTATATTATTATTTGTAAAGACATAAGGAGGAAGTTATGACAATTTATGATGAACTGGTTGCGAGGGGGCTTATTGCCCAGGTGACGGATGAGGAAGGTATAAAGGAACTTATCAATAATGGTAAAGCTACTTTTTATATAGGCTTTGATCCTACTGCGGACAGTCTTCATGTTGGTCATTTCATGGCATTATGTCTTATGAAAAGACTTCAGATGGCCGGAAATAAGCCTATTGCATTACTGGGAGGAGGAACCGGTATGATCGGTGATCCTTCGGGCAAGACGGATATGAGAACCATGATGACCAGGGAAACCATAGATCATAATATAGCTTGTTTTAAGGAACAGATGAGCCGCTTTATTGATTTTTCAGAGGGTAAGGCTTTGATGGTTAATAATGCGGATTGGTTGCTGGACCTTAATTATGTGGATGTATTAAGAGAGGTTGGACCGTATTTTTCCGTTACCAATATGCTCCGTGCCGAATGCTATAAGCAGCGTATGGACAGGGACGGCGGTCTTACTTTCCTGGAATTTAATTATATGATAATGCAGAGTTACGATTTCCTTGAACTGTACAGAAGATATGGATGTAATCTTCAGTTTGGCGGTGATGACCAGTGGAGTAATATGCTCGGCGGACGTGAGCTTATCCGTAAAAAGCTGGGCAAGAAGGATGCGGAAGCAATGACAATAACGCTTCTTCTTAATTCCGAAGGCAAGAAGATGGGTAAAACCGTAAGCGGTGCAGTCTGGCTCGACCCCAAGAAGACAAGTCCTTATGATTTTTACCAGTACTGGAGAAATGTTGCGGATGCTGATGTACTTAAATGTATACGTATGCTCACATTCCTTCCTATAGAAGAAATAGATAAAATGGATAAGTGGGAAGGTGCACAGCTGAATGAAGCCAAGGAAATACTTGCTTTTGAACTTACCAAACTTGTTCACGGTGAAGAGGAGGCTGTTAAATCACAGAATGCCGCAAGAGCTATATTTACTTCCGGTGATGCTGCTGACATGCCCACAGTAGAGATATCTGCAGATGATTTTAAGGATGGAAGTATTGATATTCAGGCTATACTTGTTAAGGCCGGTATGGCAACGTCAAGATCCGATGCAAGAAGAAGCGTTGAAGGCGGCGGAGTATCTGTTGACGGGGATAAGATAAGTGATCCGTTTGCAAGCTTTACGGCAGATGATCTTAGTGATGGCAAAGTTTTTAAGAAGGGTAAGAAGACCTTTAAAAAGGTGATCTTTAAATAAAATCAAATTAAAAGATAAATTCAGATCAGGACCGGTGTCTTATGAAAGTTAATATTCTTGAGTATTTAATTGAAGCAGCTACGGAATTGCCGAATAAATGTGCATATTTTGATGAGGAAACAAGTTATACATATTCCGGTATTCTTAATGAAGTAAAAGCAATAGGAACAAAGCTTATTAAAAAGCTTAATGTAAAGTGTCGTCCGATATTGATTTATATGGAAAAATCACCGGCAGTGCTGGCGGCTTTCTGGGGTACCGTATACAGCAGAAATTTTTATGTTCCGCTGGATACCAATATGCCGGATATGCGTATAAGGCTTATAGTGGAAAACTTAAAGCCTGCTGCCGTGATAACGGATATGGCACATTATGATCTTGCGAGAAAGTTTTCAAATACCGTTTTTATTTTTGAAGAGATGATAGAAACTCCGATAGATGAAGAATTACTGGCAAAGAGGCTTTCTACTGCTATTGATACTGATCCGGTATATGTATTATATACTTCGGGATCGACGGGAGTTCCCAAGGGAGTCGTGGTTTCCCATCGTTCACTTACGGATTATATTGAACAGTTCTGTAAGGAGGTTGATATCAGAGAGGATGATATTATCGCCAATCAGGCTCCCTTTTATTTTGATGCTTCATTAATAGATATTTATTGTACATTAAAGGCAAAAGGAACTATGGGAATAGTTCCGCTTGAGTATTTCAGTATACCCTTAAAGCTGCTTGATTTTCTGCAGAAATACGGAGTGACTACGGTTCGCTGGGTTCCGTCCGCCATGAAAATGGTTTCCACGTTCAAAGGATTTAAATCAATTCGTCCGGATAAATTAAGGAAGATCATTTTCGGTGCGGAGTCAATGCCTACAAAGGTCTATAATTATTGGAAGGCTAATTATCCCGAGGCTGTTTTTGTTCAGATATACGGTCCTACGGAGATCACGGGAGTATGTACTTATCATGTGGTGGATAAAGAGTATTCCGATGATGAGATAATACCTATAGGGAAGGCTTTTAAGAATACGGAAGTTTTTCTTCTGGATGAGGATGATAAGCTTATCAACCGTTCCGAGGTGGTAGGAGAGATCTGTGTTAAGGGCAGCTGTCTGGCTCTTGGATATTATAATGCCAAGGAAAAGAGCGATGAAGTATTTGTTCAGAATCCTTTAAACCCTTATTACAATGAGAAAATATACAGGACGGGGGATCTGGCTAAGTATAATGAGAGAAAAGAACTTGTATTTGTATCAAGAAAAGATTTTCAGATAAAGCATATGGGACATCGAATTGAGCTGGGAGAGATCGAAACTGCAGTAATGGCTCTTTCGAATATGAAGAATGCCTGCTGTCTGTTTGAACCGGACAAACAGAAGATAATCCTTTTTTATGAATCCGATGCCTATGATGATATTACCATAATGGAGGCACTTAAAAAACGTCTGCAAAGATATATGCTTCCCAATGTATTATATAAGCTTGATAAAATCCCCTTGCTTCATAACGGCAAGACGGACAGAGTTAAATTAAAGGATATGGCAGGTATAAAAAAATAACAGAGAATTTTTGATCGAAATTTATAAGGAGAAAAACTATGGATACCATTATCGAAATATTAAAGGGAGTACATCCGGAAATTGATTATGAATCGGAAACAGGTCTTATTGATAAAAGGATATTTGACTCTTTTGATGTTGTAAATATAGTAGGAGAATTAATGGATGAGTTTGATGTGGAGATTACCGCAGAGCATATGATACCTCAGAATTTTAATTCTGCAAAGGCAATTTATGCACTTATACAGAGGTTAGAGGAAGAATAGATTAATGAGTTTCATTTCTATTGATTTTGCGCTTTTTGTAGTCGCGGTACTTCTTGTGTTTTATGTATTTCCCCGGAAATACAGGTGGATGGTACTTCTGGTGGCAAGCTATATTTTTTATGCATTCACAGGCGCAGGGAATCTGCTTTATATTCTTGTCACCACAATATCTACATATATTTGTGCTTCGTTTATAGAAAAAAGGACTGCAGAGCAAAAAGAGTATTTACAGATCAATAAAGGATCACTTACCAAAGAAGAGAAAAAAGCCTATAAGAACAGGATTAAAAAAAAGCAGCGAATACTGCTTTGCGTGGGACTTATTATCAACTTTGGTCTTTTGGTGTATTTAAAATATATTGATTTTGCAATTGCATATATAAATCTGTTCAGATTGAGCCGGTTCGGAGTGACGGATTTTATTCCTTTTAAAAATATAATCCTTCCCATGGGTATCTCTTTTTATATTTTTCAGTCCATGGGTTATCTTATTGATATTTATTACGGAAGATGCGAAACCGAAAAGAATTTTTTTAAGTTCGCTTTGTATGTTTCCTTTTTCCCACAGATCGTTCAGGGTCCTATCAGCAGATTCGCGGAGCTTGCGCCGGAGCTGTACAAAGAGCTTGATTATGATTTTTTCAGAATAAAATCAGGATTCTACCGCGTAATGTGGGGATTGTTTAAGAAACTGGTGATCGCAGATCGGCTGGCTGCTTTTGTGGCTGATACAATGGCTATGCAGGATACATATAAAGGTCTGTATATATTACTGGCGGTATTTATGTATTCTATGCAGATATACGGTGATTTTTCGGGTGGTATTGATGTAGCAATAGGTGTGGCCGAGATGTTTGGAGTAAAACTCCATGAGAATTTCGAAAGACCTTTCTTTTCAAAATCAATCGCGGAATACTGGCAAAGATGGCATATTACTCTTGGAACCTGGTTTAAGGATTATATTTTTTATCCCTTATCACTTAATAAAGGGATAATTAAATCCGGTAAATTTGTCAGAGAACATATAAATCAAAGCATAGGAAAGAGAATCCCCATTTACATTCCCATGTTTATTGTATGGTTTACAACGGGTATGTGGCACGGCTCGCAGAATAAATTTGTTGTGTGGGGATTGTTTAATTTCGTTTTTATAGTGCTTGGCACCGAATTTGAGCCTGTTTCGGTCCGGATCAAGGAAAGGCTTAAGCTTGATGAAAGCAATGTCTTTATGAAGTTTTACAGAGTTTTTAAGACCTTCTGGTTAATGTCCTTTTTGAGGATATTTGATATAAGTAAGGATGTTCCGTCGGCTTTTAAGGCTTTCAGAAATATTTTCACCGACTGGAGTTCATTTGATATTACGAAGGTTTATGAGAATCTGTTTTTGGAGCAACAGGATTTTTATGTTGTGATAATTGCGATAATCATTATGTTTGCCTTTGATCTTTTACAGAGAAAGGGAAGTGTGAGGGAGAGAATATTTAAGCTTCCCACAGTATTGCAATGGGTGATTTTGTCACTTCTTATTACAGTGGTTTCGGTGTTTGGTTATTACGGCCCGGGTTATGATGCGGGAAGTTTTATTTACGGTGCTTTTTGACGGAAAGGTGCCGGATTTATGGAAACAGAGATGAAAACAAAGTTAAAAAAAACAGGTATTGTATTGTTTAAGATAGTTGTGATCATTTTTTTGGTCATAACCTTAAACCGCATATTTATGCCCAAGTATGTTTATGAAAATCAGGATGGACGTATTACGCGGGAATACTATGCTCAGAGCAGGTATTCGGAGGTTATTTTTGTAGGTTCCTCCACTGTTCACAGTGCGATCGATCCACTGGTGTTATGGCAGGAAAAAGGGATATCTTCTTATGTGCGTGCCAATGCTTCCCAGCCGATGTGGATTTCATATTATATGATCGAGGATGCGTTAAAATGTCATAAACCGAAGCTTGTCTGTCTTGATATGACTTTTATCAAATATGCAGATGATTTTGTTGAAGAGCCCAGTACAAGAAAAGCTCTTGACGGTATGAGACTGTCGTCTTCAAAAATCAAATGTATTGAAGCTTCAATGGGTGAAGATGAAAAAATGGCTGATTATCTTATGCCCTTATTCAGGTTTCATTCAAGATGGAAGGAATTAAGCATTGATGATATTAAACTGGCATATTACAATAAACCGGTGACGTTAAACGGATATCTTAAGGATGACGGTGTAGCCCCTGTAACGGAAAAGGAGCTTGTATATACCAAAGAAGGAGATCTGCAATTAAGCCCCCGTAATATTGAATACTTAAGAAAATCCATTGAGTTATGTCAAAAAAACGGAGTGGAGATATTTCTGTTTAAGACACCGGCCCATTCTTCCAACTGGAGTGTCGGTTATGATGAACAGATCGGAAAGATAGCCGGGGAATATAATGTTAATTATATAAATTTTGATGAATATAATGATATCATAGGCCTTGATTACAGTACCGATACCCCGGATGAAGGCAGTCATTTAAACAGCTTCGGGGCAGATAAGTTCTCTGAATATCTGGCCGGATATCTTGCGGATAATTATGAAATAAAAGATCAAAGAAATGAACGGAGATTTGCCGATAACTGGGCGAGGATTAATGCTCAAAATATAAACCGGTAGTTTCATGATAATAAAAACAGTATTTTAAGGAGTGTATCTAATGGAAAATCAAAAGAAAATCATACTTACGGGAGATCGTCCGACAGGAAGACTTCATTTGGGACATTATGTGGGGTCTTTAAAAAGAAGGGTTGAATTGCAGAATTCAGGTGAATTTGATGATATTAACATACTTATAGCGGATGATCAGGCATTGACGGATAATGCAGATAATCCCGGCAAGATAAGAGATAATATCATAAATGTAGTACTTGATTATCTTTCGGTGGGAATAGATCCCGATAAGTCAACAATATGCGTTCAATCGGCCTTGCCGGCTCTGCATTCCTTAACCTTTTATTATATGAACCTTGTTACGACCGCAAGGGTTTCACGTAATCCTACAGTCAAGTCCGAGATACAGATGAGAGGTTTTGCGGATGAAGGACTTCCGGTTGGCTTTTTCTGTTATCCTATATCACAGGCAGCCGATATTACTGCCTTTGACGCTACGGTTGTGCCGGTCGGAGAGGATCAGCTTCCGATGATAGAGCAGACAAGGGAGATAGTTGAAAAATTCAATAAAACCTACGGCGATACTCTTGTACTTCCCAAAGCAATGATCCCCGAAAATGAAACACAGCGCAGACTGCCGGGGGTTGACGGTAAGGCTAAGATGAGTAAATCGCTCGGAAACTGTATTTATCTTTCGGATTCTCCCAAAACCGTTAAGAAGCAGGTGAACGGCAAGATGTTTACGGATCCGCAGCATTTAAGAATAGAAGATCCGGGACATTTGGAAGGGAATGTGGTCTTTACCTATCTGGATGCTTTATGCAGAGATGATCATTTTGCAAGTTATCTCCCGGATTATAATAACCTTGATGAAATGAAGGAGCATTATAAGAGAGGCGGACTGGGAGACGGAGTATGTAAGAAGTTTCTTATTTCGGTGCTTGAGGAGGAACTTCAGCCTATAAGAGAAAGCAGAGAAAAATGGGCTTCCAATATAGGTGATGTTTATGATATTCTGGCAGACGGGATCAGGCGTGCAAGAGAAAAGACGGATGCCACTCTTTTAAGAGTGCAGAAATCAATGAGAATTGATTATTTTGATGATCGTAAGATTGTTTCCGAGTGGGAAAAGCTTCTTAAGCAACCCATGTAATAAAAGTAGCAGAAGGATTCTTAAAATGGACGAAAAAAGAAAGATATCTTTGGAAAGAGCGGATGAACTTCATGAGGAGATTGAGGATTTTCTTGAGTTTAAGGAAGAATTCTTAAGAGAAACCGCTGAAATAAGGGATGTACTATCAAAAAAGCATAAGGAAGAACTTATAAATTATTTTGACGCAACAGAGGAGGATTGGAATGACTGGCATTGGCAGTTAAGACACAGGATCAGTTCGGTATCTCTTCTGAGTAAGTTTATAAAGCTGACGGATAAGCAGTATAAAATGTTTGAAGAGATATCAAAAAAATTCAGATGGGCCACGACACCCTATTATCTTTCGCTTATGGATTATGAGGATATGAATTATCCGATAAATCTTATGGCATTACCTACCGAAGCAGAGAATGATAAAAGCGGTGAGTTGGATCCTATGAGTGAGGAATATACAAATCCCGCTCCCTGTATTACAAGAAGATATCCCAACAGGCTGATAATAAATGTTACCAGTTCCTGTGCAATGTTCTGCAGGCATTGTCAGAGAAGGCGCAGGATAGGTGAATGTGATCGTATTGAGTCGGAAGAAAATATAAATGCAGCTGTTGAATACATAAAGAATACCAAAGAGATAAGGGATGTTCTTATTACCGGTGGGGATCCGCTGATGCTTCCGGATGAAATGCTTGAAAGTATAATCAAACAGGTAAGAGCAATTCCCCATGTTGAGATAATCAGGATAGGTTCAAGACTTCCGGTGACCATGCCTCAGAGGATCACCGACGATCTTTGCAATATGCTGAAAAAATACCATCCTTTATTTATGAATGTTCAGTTCAATCATCCCGGAGAATTAACGGAAGATGCGGTGGCAGCCTGTGAAAAGATAGTAAATGCCGGTATTCCCATGGGAAATCAGATGGTATTTCTTAAAGGTATCAATAATGATAAATATATTGTGCAGCTGCTCAATGAAGGATTACTTAAGGCGAGGGTACGTCCTTATTATATTTTTCATCCGAAGCAGGTGCTGGGAACAAAGCATTTTGAGATCACGGTTGAAGAGGGACTTAAGATAATGAAATATTTAAGGGGACATACATCGGGACTTGCCATACCTCAATACATTCTTAATGCTCCTCACGGACTGGGGAAGATCCCCCTGCTGCCTCAATATATTCAGGAGAGTGATGAAGAACATGTGAAATTATTTACCTGGGAAGGTAAAGAAGTTGAGATAGTTTATTAACGGTCACTTATGGCATAAAATGTGTTAAAATTAAGCTTTTTTACTTGTAATATACTACATAATGGGTTATAATATTATTAACCTGAAGTGTTCGAATTTTTCTTGATATTTTGAACCTACATCACTTTAAAAGGGAATCCTATATCTTCAGATGTACGTCAGGCCTCATTATCTCGGTGGAAGGCAGAAATCTGATTGCGGTAACCCACCTGGCTAATTGCTAGGAGTCAAAATTCAAGAGTCGGCATTTCGGGGTTAAATATGATCATACTGCCTTTAAAAAGGCAGTTTTTTTGTTGATGAATATATTTATGTACAAGAACGGTAAAAATTCATTTTTTAAAAAAATATACATATTGTCCAATGAAATCAAAGACAATCATTTGGATGTATACTCTGCCAGTGCGGCTTTTTTCATGTTTATTTCCATTATTCCTTTTTTTATTGCTTTATTTTCGCTGGTACCATATACTCCCATGTCCAAACAGGATATATTGGATCTTTCCTCTCTGTTGCCCAAAGAGTTTGATATTCTAATTCAGGTGGTAACCGCGGAAAGTTATGTCAGAAGCTTTGCAAGATTGTGGATATCGCTTATAGTCGGTGTCTGGTCCGCGTCCCGGGGAGTTATGTATATCACAAAAGGGTTAAATGAAATAAATAATGTACGGGAAAAAAGGAATTATTTTGTGCTTAGATTATGGGCTTCGATATACACTCTGTTTATTATTATAGCACTTATCGTGTTATTGATATTCGGCGTATTCGGGAAAAAGATCCTGGAGGTTGTAAGGGCACATTTACCCAAAATGCCCGGTGATGTCAGTAATGTATTGTCAACTATTATAGATTTTCGCATATTAATTACCATTGCCTGTCTCTTTATTTTATTTGTTTTTATGTTTACGGTTTTACCCAGTAAAAATACAGAGATTTTATATCAGCTCCCCGGATCTTTTATCTGTGCATTTTCATGGTGGATATTTACCAAACTGTTTTCTTTTTTTACATCCATATTTACGGTGTTTTCGATGTATGGCTCCCTGGCAACGGCGGTAGCCTCCATGTTATGGATGTATTGTTGCATGTATATTATGTTTATCTGTGCGGAGATAAATATTCATTTTGCGGATGTAATGATAGAATACATAAAAAAGAAAAAATCAAAACGGGAAAGATCGGTGCAGGAAAGTTTAAGGAAATAAACAGAGGATTATGATATAATATCAGAGTATGATTGATGGATGATAATTTGATGAAAGGGTGAAGATAATTTATGCGAAAATTGGTTAAAAGAGGAAATATGAATGAGCGGATCGATATTGTTTTAAGGAAATTCCGTTCCAGAATGACATCATATCCACCGGGGATGTGCCCTCTTGCCCTTTACAGATCACTGTTACAGATTTCCATGAATCAGTCCTGCGGTAAGTGCGTGCCCTGTAGAGACGGACTTGCAGAAGTGGATTATATGCTTAAGTGTATACTTAATGGGGATGCCACAATGGAAATCCTGGATGAAATGGAAAGAAAGTGTAACATGATTGTCAAGACCGCCGATTGTGCGGTGGGTGTTGTGGGGGCAGATCTGATCCTGGATTCTCTTCGGGAATTCAGAGATGAATATATAAGTCATATTAAGGATAGAAGATGTGCGGAGAATGTCAGCCAGACAATTCCCTGTGTTTCGTTATGTCCTGCCCATGTTGATGTGCCGGGATATATTGCAATGATAAAAGAAGGTAATTATTCCGGTGCGGTTAATGTTATAAGAAATAAGAATCCATTTCCGACGGCCTGTGCAATGGTTTGTGAACATCCATGTGAGAAAAAATGCAGAAGAACACTTGTTGATGCGCCGGTTAATATAAGAGGTTTAAAGAAGTATGCGGTTGATCAAATAGCGGCAGATAAGGTTATGACTCCCAAATGTAATGTAAAGACCGGCAAAAAGGTTGCCGTCATAGGCGGTGGTCCCAGCGGTATGACAGCGGCATATTTTCTTACCTTAATGGGGCATGAGGTTACTGTATTTGAGGAGCATAAAAAACTTGGCGGTATGTTAAGATATGGTATCCCCGAATATCGTTTACCCAAGGAAAGGCTTGAGGAAGATATCAGGGCCATACTTAATACCGGGGATATCAGAGTCCGGTATAATGTAAAAGTGGGAAGGGATATAAGCTTTAAGGAAATCAAGGCCGATTTTGATGCGGTATATATCGGTATCGGGGCACAGATAGGGAACCGTATGCCTATGGAAAATGCAGATGCAAAGAATGTTATTCCTGCTGCGGATTTTCTTCAGGATGTTGCCGAGGGTAAAGCCATAGATCTTACCGGCAAGAAGGTGGTACTTATCGGTGGTGGAAATGTTGCTATGGATGCGGCACGCACTGCGGTGCGCTTAAATGCCGAGACAATCCATGTATTTACCCGTAAAAGAGATGATTATACGGCTCTTGAAAGCGAAATAGAGAGTGCAATGCAAGAGGGTATACGTTTCAGGACTTTACTTAGTTTTCTTAATATTGAAGCGGATAAGGAGACCGGGGAAGTCCGTTCTGTCTGGTTACAGCCGGAAATAATAGCAGAGTATGATAATAACGGAATGATGACCACGGAGCATTCAAGTAATTATCCATATAGATTTAAATGCGACCTTCTTATTCTTGGAGTCGGTCAAAGATCGGATGTGAGAGAATTTGAGGAAGAGGGAATTCCTGTCAACAGAGGCCGGATAGTGGCAGATGAAACCTGCATGGTTGACGGATTGCCCGGTGTGTTTTCCGGTGGGGATTGTGTTACAGGACCCTCAACTGCCATTAATGCAATAGCTGCCGGTCAGGTGGCAGCCTATAATATAGATGAATATCTGGGATATCATCATAAGGTGGATTATGATATGATAATACCTTCTGCGTATCCCAATCCATGTATTCCTACGGGAAGAGCCGAGATTGAGGAAAAAGATCCTTTCGACAGACGTACGAATTTTGATCATGTTGAACTCTCAATGACTTATGAAGAGGCTATGAGAGAAGCAGGAAGATGTTTAAGATGTGACCATTACGGATGCGGAGTTATGGAAGGAGGCAGGGGAGAATGATCAGGATCAAAATAAACGGTTGTGAATACGAAACCCGGGAAGATGCCACTATTTTAAAAGTGGCCGGGGATAACAATATTGATATTCCCACACTTTGTTTTCTGGAAGGAGTAAATGATATTGGCTCCTGCAGATTATGCATGGTTGAGGTGGAGGGCTATGATACCATGCTTCCGGCCTGCAGAACAAAGGTTAAAGACGGTATGGTCATAAGTACCGAAACAAAAGCCATTGTTGAATACAGAAAAGATATGCTCAGGCTTATATTATCAAATCATAATCTGGATTGTATGAGCTGTCCGGCTAACGGAACCTGCGAACTTCAGACATTATGTAATAAATATAATGTTAAGCATGCGGAACATAAGGGTACAAGGTCGGAAATAGAGAAAAAAATGCCTATACTTAAGGATAATCCATATATAATATATGATCCGAGTAAATGTATTCATTGTATGAGATGTATAAGCGTATGTCATAATATAGCAGGTAACGGTGCCCTTAAGAATTCAAGAGCAGGTACATTTCATATTGTGGATGCACCCTTTGGAGCAGATTATAAGGAAAGTGGCTGTGAGACCTGCGGAAACTGTGCATCGGTCTGTCCTACGGGAGCGCTTACTTTAAAAAGAGAAGCGGAATTCAGAAACTGGGAGGTTAAAAAGGTACTTACCACCTGTCCCCATTGTGCAACCGGATGTCAGTATTATCTGGTGGTAAAGGATAATAAGATAGTTAATGTGGAGCCTGCAAACGGACCGTCAAATCATAAGAGATTGTGTGTTAAAGGCCGCTGCGGAAGTTTTGATTTTGTTCATTCCAAGGACAGGATAACAGATCCGCTTATAAAAGACAGGGAAACCGGAAAATTCAGAGTGGCAACCTGGGAAGAAGCGATAGAATATACGGCCTCCAAATTAATGGAAATAAAGAAAAAGTACGGTAAGGGAGCCCTGGCGGGATTTGCCTGTTCAAGATCCTCCAACGAAGATATATATATGGTTTCGAAAATGGTCCGTACCTGTTTTGAAAACAATAATACGGATAATTGCGCCAGAGTATGTCATTCGGCTACGGTTGCAGGACTTGCAAAAACTCTGGGTTCGGGGGCAATGACAAATCCCATATATGATATCACTCATGATGTTGATTGTATACTTCTGGTGGGTTCAAATCCCGAAGAAGCCCATCCGGTTGTGGGAATGCAGATACGAAAAGCGGTTAACAGAGGTACAAGACTAATCGTGGTAGATCCTCGTGAGATCGGGCTTGCAAAAAAGGCCGATATTCATATTAAGCTGCGTCCGGGTACAAATGTTGCTTTCGCAAACGGAATGATGCACGTTATGATAGAAGAAGATCTTATAGATCATGAATATATTGAGGAAAATGCGGAAGGTTTTGAGGAATTAAAGGAATTGGTTAAGTCTTATACTCCTCAAAGGGTAGGAGAAATATGTAATATAGATCCTGATCTGTTAGTGGAAGCGGCAAGAATGTATGCGACTGCTAAAAAGGCACCTATAATCTACTGTCTGGGTGTTACGGAACATTCCACGGGCACGGAAGGCGTTATGTGTATGTCGGATATGGCGGTGCTTTGCGGCAAGATCGGAAAGAGCGGCTGCGGGGTTAATCCTTTGCGCGGACAGAATAATGTTCAGGGGGCCTGCGATATGGGAGCGATGCCTACGGATTACCCGGGGTACCAAAAGGTAGATAATGAAGAAGTAAGAGAAAAATTCGAAAAAGCCTGGGGGGTAAGACTTGATCCTTCCCCGGGACTTAAAGCCACGGATGTTTTCCCGGCTGCAATATCCGGTAAGATCAAAGGACTTTATATATGCGGGGAGGATCCGGTGGTTTCGGATCCGGATACACATCATATAATCAAAGCCCTGGAAAGCCTTGAATTTTTTGTTATACAGGAATTATTTATGACTAAAACCGCGGAATATGCGGATGTTATCCTTCCCGGAGTAAGTTATGCCGAAAAGGAGGGAACTTTTACAAATACGGAGCGCAGGGTTCAAAGGATAAGAAGAGCGGTTAAATTAAAAGGAAATATGCGGCCGGATACAGATATAATAATTGACCTGATGAATGCCATGGGATATCCGCAGCCACATCTTACAAGTTCTCAGATAATGGATGAGATAGCGTCCCTTACTCCGAGTTATGCCGGAATATCTTATGAACGTCTGGATGCGGGAGAGAGTCTTTGCTGGCCATGTAAGGATAAAGAGCATACAGGTACGCCCATAATGCATGCGGGACATCCGGCAAGAGGAAGAGCGCTCTTGTATTCGGTGGATTACAAGCCGTCGGCGGAATTGCCGGATGAAGATTATCCTTTTATTCTTATGACCGGAAGAATACTGTATCATTATAATGCCGGAGCGATGACAGAAAGAGCAGAAGGACTTATGGATATATCTTCGGAAGGATTTATAGAGATAAGTGAAAAGGATGCAAAGCGACTTAATATATGTGACGGAGAAAAAATAAGGGTTAGCAGCAGAAGAGGAAAAATAACCGCCAAGGCTCAAGTGGGAAAGAAGGTCTCCGAAGGAGAAACCTGGATGCCTTTTCATTTTCCGGACTCACCGGTTAATGTGCTTACCAATGCAGCGCTGGATGAATTTGCAAGAATCCCCGAGTATAAGGTTTGTGCGGTCAGAATTGAAAAAATAGGTAACAGCTGATATAAATATGGTTGAATTAAAGGTTATTACGGGGGCAGTCTTTTTATAATGTCGTTGTTTGTTAATATAAAAAAGGAATATGAAGATTTTGAGCTTGATGTTTCTTTTGAAAGTAATAAAAAAAGAATCGGGATATTGGGAGCATCGGGGTGTGGCAAAAGTATGACGCTTAAGTCTATAGCCGGACTTGTTAAACCTGACAGAGGACGTATAGTTTTTGATGACAGGATATTCTTTGATACGGTTAAAAGGATAAACATAAAGCCCGGTAAAAGAGATGTGGGTTATATGTTTCAGGATCATGCTTTATTTCCCAATATGACGGTGGAAGGGAATATAAATGCGGCCTTAAAGGTTAATGAGAAAAAAAAGCCAGAAGCCGGGAAGGTAAACTCAAAGGATAGTAAACGGGCACTTGACAGTATTATCGATGATTTTGAATTAAGGGAGGTAAGGCGGCATTATCCTGCGGAATTATCCCAGGGGCAGAAGCAGAGATGTGCTCTTGCAAGGATGTTTGCCACAGATCCCAAGATGGTTCTGTTGGATGAACCCTTTTCTTCAATGGATGCTTTTCTGAAAGAAGGGTTACGCCTTGAGTTAATGAGGTTTTTGGATGAATATGATAAGACGGTGATACTTGTAAGCCATGACAGGGATGAGATATACCAGATGTGTGATCACCTTATCCTTATGGATAAGGGCAGAATTATTGATTCGGGAAGTACCCGGGAATTATTTATCCATCCTAAAAGTAAGACAGGTGCAAGATTGACCGGATGTAAAAATATCAGCAGGATAGAGAGGATAGATGATCACCGTATAAAGGCTTTGGACTGGCAGGGGATTGAACTGATCACGGCCCAAAAAGTCGGAGAGGATCATAGATATGCAGGTATAAGAGCCCATGATTTTATATCCGGCAAGGAAGGGGTTAATGTTATTACCTGTAAAAAGGCAAGTATAAGCAGGCTGCCCTTTGAATGGTATGTTACTTTTGATAACGGATTATGGTGGAAATTACCGAAGGAGCTTTCGGAAAATAACTCCGCTTTATCGGTTCCGGAATATATAAGTGTGGTTCCGGAAAAAATAATATTGATGAAATAATATTGATGAAATAATATGATATAATACAATAAATATAAATTTTCAAGGTTTTACCTGAAAATTTATCATATATTTTATTCACTTCGAGCCTTGCTGCCTAAGGCATTTGTATTTCCAAGAATAAAATTCGGGGTATGAAGGTTATGGCAAAAGGCCGGTCCTTTGGAAAATATTAATATGATTCCGTAAGGGCCCGGGGTTGTCGGCAAAAGCGGGCAGCCTTCCCGGGAATCGTAATGCAAAGCATTAAAACCAAACGATTTCCATGAAAAGGAGAGAAAAATGAAAAAAACTACAGTATTATTAACAATGCTGTCTTTGGTGTGCCTTTTTGCAGGCTGCAACGGAAAAGAGACAGTACAGAACGAGAGTAGGGCGGAACAAAAAGCCGAAGCATTGCGGGAAGAGCCGGAGGAACAAACGGAATTGATCGTTTTTGCGGCTGCGTCAATGACGGAAACTCTTGAGGAAATAGCTAAAGTTTACAGTGAAAAGGTACCGGAGGTTAAGATCGTTTATAACTTTGACTCTTCCGGAACTCTTAAAACCCAGATCGAAGAAGGTGCGGACTGCGATATTTTCATTTCTGCGTCAGGCAAACAGATGAATCAGCTTGATATAAGTGCTGATAAAGAAATCAATACTGAGGGACTTGATTTTATAGATCCCAAAACACGTATGGATATTCTTGAAAATAAAGTCACTCTGGCAGTCCCGGAAGGTAATCCCCGGAATATAAATTCATATGAGGATATGGTACAAGGTTTAAAGGATAAGACCATTCTGCTGGCGATGGGAAATGAAGATGTTCCCGTGGGACAGTATACACAAAAGATCTTTGAATATTTCGGATTAGATGAGCAGGAGCTTTCCGACGCCGGAGTGATCACATACGGAAGTAATGTAAAAGAGGTTACAACCCAGGTTAAGGAAGGCGCTGTAGATTGCGGGATAATATACTCAACGGATGCTTATTCTGCTGGACTTAAGGTAGTTGATACCTCAACCGAAGAGATGTGCGGACGGGTTATATATCCTGCTGCCGTATTAAAAGCTTCAAAGGTACCCGGGGAGGCAGAAGCATTTCTTGATTATTTAAGTTCGGAGGAATGTAAGACAATTTTTGAAAAGGTTGGTTTTACCTGTATCAATTGACTTTAATATGGATTAATATATGGATTATAAACTCTGTAACACAGGGGGTTAAAGGAGGGACAATGGATCTTTATCCTCTGCTTAATTCTTTGAGAATAGCGGCGATCAGCACGGCTGTTATTTTTGTCGCGGGTATTGCGGCAGCGTATTATGTGGCGAAGCTTCCGCGACTTGTTAAAGGTATATTCGATTGTATTTTTACCCTGCCTTTGGTTTTGCCGCCCACAGTAGTGGGTTACTTACTGTTAAGATTTCTCGGTCCCAAGAGACCAGTGGGAATATGGTTTTTGAATATGTTTGATATAAAGCTTACCATGAACTGGTGGTCCGGGATTTTTGCAACGGTTATAGTTATATTTCCGCTTATGTACAGAACGGCAAGAGGAGCTTTTGAGGCTTTTGATGTTTCTCTTGCACAGGCGGGAGCTACACTCGGGCTTAGTAAACCTTATATTTTTTTCAGGATAATTCTGCCTTATTGCAAGCAGGGTATATTGGCAGGTACGGTTTTGGCCTTTGCAAGGGCCTTGGGGGAATATGGGGCTACCACAATGATCGCCGGTTATACTCCGGGAAGGACAGCGACCATTTCCACGACGGTATATCAATTATGGAGAACGAATAATGATATGCTGGCTTATAAATGGGTATTGATCAATATACTGATATCGGCATTTGTTTTGTTGACAATCAATCTTCTGGAAGGAAATATTAAAAGAAATGGAAAAAATAAAAGTTGAGGATGCTGTGGGAAAGACATTATGTCATGACATTACCGCAATGTATCCCGGTTTTAAAGGCGCTTTATTTAAGAGAGGTCATGTTATTGAGGAAAAAGATATTCCTCTTATGCTTGATATAGGGAAAAAGACGGTATATGCAGGTGAGATAGGGGAGAATATGCTGCATGAGGAGGATTGTGCATTAAGGCTTTCCGGTATGGTAAGTGTAAAGGGAGCTCATTATGAAGGCCCTTCGGAGGGAAAGGTGGTACTTATATCGGATTCGGAGGGGATGCTCAGGGTGAATACGGAGCTTCTTAAAAGGATCAACAGTATTGAAGATATTACGATAGCAACATTACCGGATCATTATCCTATAGTTAAAGGTGCAAGATTAGCGTCTATGAGAATCGTCCCGTTATTTACCGATGAAAAAAATATAATCCTTGCCGAGGAGTTATGTGCCGGTGATAAATTGTTGGAATTATATCCCTACAGAGAATTAAAGGCAGGGGTGATCATAACAGGTTCTGAAATATATAACGGAAGAACGCAGGACAGATTTGAGCCGGTTGTAAGAAAGAAGCTGAAGGCATATCCGGGAGAGATAACAGGAATAAGGATATGTGATGATGATATCGAAATGATAGTAAATTCCGCTAAGGAGCTTATGGAACAAGGGGCAGATTTTTTGATCTTCACGGGAGGAATGTCGGTGGATCCGGATGATCTTACACCGGGAGCTGTTAAAAGGCTGGGAGCCGGGATCATAACGCATGGTGTGCCTTCCCAGCCGGGTAATATGACTCTGGTGGCATATCTTGAGGATATTCCGATCATAGGAGTTCCGGGAGCGGCAATAAGCCTGCCGACTACGATTTTTGATGTGCTCTTACCTCAGATATATGCGGGGATCAAATTTACCCATCAGGAGCTTACAGGACTTTCGGAGGGGGGATTATGTCAAATGTGTAAAAATTGTCATTTTCCGAATTGTACTTTTGGGAGATATTGATATGAGCAGTTTTGTTATGGGAATTTCCGGCTTTTCCGGAAGCGGAAAAACCACTCTTATAGAAAAAATGATCCCTGTGTTTAAAGAAAGAGGTTTTAAGGTGGCGGTCATAAAGCATGACGGTCATGATTTCAGCGTTGACAAAGAAGGAAAAGATACCTATCGGTTTAGTGCTTCGGGAGCGGATACGGTAATGATCTCTTCCGAAAAAAAGTATTTTAAGATCAGTTACGAACCCCGTTCTTTGGAGGATATGATCGGGGACTGCAGGGATTGTGATGTTATATTTGTTGAAGGCTATAAATATGCAAATATAGAAAAGATCGGTATTTCTTCCAAAAGAACGGATCATAAACTGCCCTGTGAGCCGGGGGAGTATGCAGCCCTGGTAACGGATGGGGGGCAAGTTGTAAGGAGGGAGTATGAATCGCGCTTTTTGGGACCGGTTTTTGATATTGATGATATTTGTGCAATAACCGATTTCCTTTTTGAAAAGTTAAAGGACAAAACAGATATAAATAAAGGTTACAGAATAGGTGCGGCCATTCTTATCGGGGGACATTCAAGAAGAATGGGCCGTCCCAAGGATGGCATAGTAATAGAGGGGGATGGAAGGACCTTTCTTGAAAAGATCTGCGATGAAACAGATGCCTGTTATGCAAAATGTATAGATAAAAGATATCTTTCAATGAGGCGGGAACAGGCAATATGCAGAGAAGGATATACAAATGTTTATGATGAATATGATGACAAAGGTCCTTTAAGCGGTATCATTTCGGTACTTAAGCAGGCAAAAAGGGATGGGGTTGAGGCAGTGCTGGTACTTGCGGTGGATATGATAAATTATGATAAAAAGGAGATTGAAGGTATATGCAGGGCTTATAGGGGGGAGGATGTTTTCTTCTCAAGAACCGGACAGAAAGATATCCAGCCTCTGGCAGCCATTTATAATATACGGATACTTAAGAGGGCGATAAGTATGGCCGATTCCGGTAATTATCGTATCAGAGATATCATTACCAATAACATAAATTCCGGATATTATGATTCGGAGTGTCCCGAGGCATATGTTAATGTTAATTCGCTCAGTGAAGGTCAATGAGGTATAAAACTGTATTATATTTGACTTTTTCCCCGATAACGAGTAAAGTTATCGGGGTATTATTATATTATAAGTACTGGTTTTTATAACCTATGAACTGTGGACAGTTTGGGTTATAGGTAAGATATAAGTATTATATAAAAGGAGAAATATAATGGCGGATCTTAATGAATTAAGCGAAAAGCTTAACGGTATAAGAAAAGAAATCAAGACGGAACTGGAAAAGCTTGAAAGTTCAAAGAGTGTTTTTGAATATAAGAAGACGATCTTTGATTCGAAAACCGGTAAAGTGGGATCTCTTATGCGGGAAATGGGTAAAATTCCCAATGATATGAAGGCAGAATACGGAAAACGTGTAAATGAGATCAAAACCTGGGCTCAGGATTTATTTGATGAAATGGATGAGAAATTCAAAGCCGAGGAAATGCGTTTAAGATATGAGTCTGAACAGATTGATGTTACCATGCCTTCCATAAAGCCAAAACATGGTTATCTTCATCCCAATACTCTTATAAGAAATCAGATAGTTGATATATTCGGGTCCATGGGTTTTGAAATATATGAAGGAAGTGAGATAGAAACCGATTATTATAATTTCACGGCGCTGAATACTCCCGATGACCATCCGGCCAGAGATATGCAGGATACCTTTTATCTATCCGATAAATTTCTTTTACGTACCCAGACCTCGGCGGGACAGATACATGTAATGGAGGCAAAACAGCCGCCTATCAAGATAATCTCTCCCGGTAAGGTTTTTCGTTCGGATGATGATGCGACCCATTCCCCCATGTTTTCCCAAATGGAGGGACTTGTAGTGGATAAAGGGATCACTCTTTGCGATCTGAAGGGAATGCTGGATGTATTTGTTCAAAAGATATTCGGAGAAGGAACAAGTACAAGATTACGTCCGTCATATTTCCCTTTTACAGAGCCTTCCGTAGAGGTGGATGTAAGTTGTTTCCAGTGTCAGGGCAAGGGTTGTAAGTTATGTAAGGGAACAGGCTGGATCGAAGTTCTGGGGGCCGGTGTGGTAAATAAAAAGGTACTTGAAGGCTGTGGTATTGATTCTGATGTATACAGCGGTTTTGCTTTTGGGATCGGTATAGAACGTATAGCTATGCTTAAATATGGCATAAACAATATCAAGCATTTGTTTGAGTCGGATCTTAGGGTACTTGAACAGATAAATGAATAGTGGCTTTGTATTTGAATAAACAAAATGTAAATAAGGAGACGGAAAATGTTAGTTCCATTGAGTTGGCTTAAAGATTATGTTGATATAGATGTTACGGTAGACGAATTGGAGGAAAAGCTTTTTTCCTGCGGATTTGAAGTGGAAGAAAAATATGAAGCAGGTCACGATATAAGCAAGGTTGTCGTAGGGCTTGTTAAGGAGTGTGAAGCTATTCCGGATACACATCTTCATTTGTGTAAAGTTGACGCGGGAGAGGCGGGAGTGCTTCAGATATGCTGTGGTGCCGATAACGTTAAAGAAGGTGGGAAATATCCTCTGGCACTTATCGGTGCAACCGTATATGCAACGGCTAAGGATCATAAGACCGTGGAAGGTGTAATGACCATTGGACAGGGTAAGTTAAGGGGATATGATTCTTACGGTATGCTTTGTTCGGGAGTGGAGATAGGACTTACGGAAGATCTTTATGAAGGTGCCGGTTATAACGGATTACTGGAGTTGCCTAAAGAATGTAAGGTGGGAGAGGATATCAAGCCGCTGGTAGGACTTGATGACTGGATCTTTGATATTGCCATTACTGCAAATCGTCCGGATTGTCAGAGTATTTTTGGCATTGCAAGAGAGGTTGCCGCAGTTCTTGGCAGTGAATTACATGAACCGGCGCTTGATTATACGGAAACCGAAGTGAAAAAAGAAGGGTTTAAAGTTACGGTAGAGGCTCCCGATGTCTGCCCAAGATATATCGGACATTATGTTTATGATGTTAAGATAGAAAAATCGCCGGCCTGGATGCGTCGCAGACTTGCACTTATCGGTCAGACCCCCATATCGAATCTTGTGGATATAACAAATTATATCCTGCACGAATTGGGACAGCCCATGCATGCTTTTGATTATGCATACCTTGAGGGAGATCAGATCAATGTAAGAAGGGCTCACTCCGAAGAAAAGATTGTTACTCTTGATGAAAAAGAATTGACGCTTAATGAGAACAATCTTGTGATATGTGACGGTGTTAAGCCTGTAGCCCTTGCCGGGATCATGGGTGGACTTAATTCCGAGATCCTTGATTCCACAAATGAGGTTCTGTTTGAAGCAGCTAAATTCGCAAGGGATAATATACGTAAAAGCTCACGAGCATTAGGGAAGGTTTCGGATTCATCCGCAAGATATTCCAAGGGGGTGGATGAGTATACAACGGTTATGGCAATGAAACGGGCGCTGCATCTTGTAGAAGAACTGTCCTGCGGTAAGATCAGTGCTACGGAAGTGGATGTTAATACCGGTAATTCCATAGAGCCCTCCCTGCTTAAGGTTAGTCTTGACAGGGTAAATTCCGTTCTCGGTATTACTGTACCGGCAAATGATATCGTCAGGATATTAAAGGGGCTTAATTTTGACCCGGAAGTATCGGGGGATGAGCTTACACTTAAAGTACCTGCATACAGAGAGGATATGGAATCCTATCAGGATGTGGCCGAAGAGGTTATAAGAATGTACGGATATGAACATATTATCCCTGCCTTTATGCCTACGGCTAAGGTTACTTTGGGAGGTTTTGATCTTTTCCAGAGAACGGAATTAAAGATCAAGAGAGCTTTATGTGCCGCAGGAGCATCGGAGGGAGTACATTATTCCTTCTTCTCGCCGGCTTCTCTGGATCTTATAAGGCTTCCGATAGATGCGCCCCAGAGAAAGGCAATAAAAATCTTAAATCCCATAAATGAAGATCTTTCTTTAATGCGTACTACTTTAGCACCGCAAATGATACAAGCCATGCAGAGAAATCAAAAGAAGGGAATATTGTCGGGACGTATTTTTGAAGTGGGTAATATTTTTATTCCCGGGGAATTACCTTTGCAGAATTATCCCAAGGAGCTTGAAACCGTCTGTATTGGATGCTTTGGAGAGGATGAAGATTTTTATTCCGTAAAAGGTCTTACCGAGGTTATAGCCGATACCCTAAATATTAAGTTTGAGTATGAAGCCTTTGAGAATACTTTCTTACATCCCTACAGAGCCGCAAAGATAATCTGTGAGGGTGAGGAAATAGGATATCTGGGACAGGTGAGGTATGAGATCATTGATGAGCTTGATATGAGGGTAGATTCTTTTGTGGCACAGATATCCCTTGATAAGCTTAAAAAGTATTATGATAAACAGCAGACCTTTATTCCTTTGCCGAAATTTAATGAGGAAAAGAGAGATCTGTGTTTTGTGATGAGTAAAAAAATCACCTGTGGACAGGTGGAGAAGGTCATAAGAAACAGTTGTGAATATATTACCGGGGTTGAACTTTTTGATGTGTATGAAGGCATACAGCTTGGTCTGGATAAGAGAAGTATGGCATTTACGGTGACTTATACTCCAAAAGAGGAGGAACTTAAGGCCGAGGTTATAGATGGTTTTGTAGGAGATCTTTTAGAAGAACTTAAAGAAAAATATAATATTGTTTTGAGAAGTTAACAGTCAGTTTTGGCGGAGGTAAAAATGGACAGAAAAATTGCATGGGAAGAATACAGTGTTAAGCAGGAAAAAGAACTGGAAACATTAAGTGCCGAATATATTGATTTTATAAGCAAATGCAAAACCGAGCGCGAATGTATCGATCATATTGTGGAAGCCGCCGAAGCGGCCGGTTTCAAGGAACTGGAGGAGCTTGTTAAAAATAAAACAACTGTTAAGACCGGTGACAGGATATATTCCGTATGGATGAATAAATCCATTGCTTTGTTTGAAATCGGCAGCCGTCCTTTGGAAGAAGGTATGAATATACTGGGAGCGCATATTGATTCTCCAAGGCTTGATGTAAAACAAAATCCGTTATATGAGGATGGAGGCTTTGCTTATCTGGATACTCATTATTACGGGGGAATAAAGAAATATCAGTGGGTTACCCTGCCCCTGGCTTTACATGGTGTTATTGTGAAAAAGGATGGAACAACGGTACTGGTTAATGTAGGTGAAAATGAGGAGGATCCAGTATTTTTTGTTTCGGATCTGCTTATCCATCTTGCTTCCGAACAGCTTGAAAAAAAAGGGAACAAAGTAATAGAGGGAGAGGCCCTGGATATAATTATCGGTAACAAACCGCTGGTATTAAAAAAGACCGCAAAGGTAAATGAAGAAGCAAAGAAGAAAAAGGATAAGGTTAAGAGTAATATTCTTGAAATATTAAAAAAACTGTATGATGTTTCGGAGGAGGATTTTGTATCCGCGGAGCTGGAGGTGGTTCCTGCCGGGAAGGCCAGAGAGGCCGGTTTTGACAGGAGTATGATCCTGGGATACGGTCATGATGACAGGGTATGTGCTTTTCCCTCTTATAAGGCTGTTACAGCTTCCGGGGGTTTTGAAAAAACCGCCTGTTGTATTCTTGTGGATAAGGAAGAAATAGGAAGCGTCGGAGCCACCGGAATGAAATCCAGGTTTTTTGAATATATGGTTGCGCAGATCGTGGAGCTTATGGGGGATTATTCGGAATTAAAGCTTAAAAGGATTCTGGCAAATTCCTGTATGTTAAGCTCTGATGTCAGCGCAGGTTTTGATCCTATTTATGCTGCGCAGTTTGAAAAGAAGAATGCCTGCTACCTTGGTAAAGGTGTTGTATTTAATAAGTATACCGGTTCAAGAGGAAAATCCGGATCAAATGATGCAAATGCCGAATATATTGCGTATTTACGTAATATAATGGATGAGAGCAAGGTTTATTATCAGACCGCAGAGCTTGGGAAGGTAGATGCGGGAGGCGGCGGAACTATCGCCTACATAATGGCTTTGTACGGAATGAATGTTATTGACTCGGGTATACCGGTACTTAATATGCACGCCCCCTGGGAATGTGTAAGCAAGGCTGATATTTATGAAGCCTTCAGATGTTATAAGGCATTTTTAAAGGGTTCAGGTATTTAAGAGTTTGTAAAATGTTTTATCGGATTATAAGAATAAGGCAGGTTTTATCCTTTGAAGACTTCGGATTTTTATTATGAGCTGCCCGGTGAGCTTATTGCCCAGGATCCACTAAAAGACCGATCCTCATCCAGACTTCTGGTATTGAATAAGCATACGGGAAGTATTAAACATGATACATTTAAAAATATAGGTAACTATCTTTTTCCGGGAGACTGTCTGGTACTTAATAATACCAGAGTCATTCCGGCAAGATTACTGGGCGTTAAGGAAGGAACCGGGGCTTCCGTTGAAGTTTTTCTGCTCAAACGCGTGGAAAAGGATGTGTGGGAAACACTGGTAAAGCCCGGAAAAAAACTGAGACCCGGAGCCGGAGTGAGTTTCGGAGACGGTCTTTTAAGGGCCGAGATACTGGAAGTGGTCGAGGAAGGTAACCGTCTTGTTAAATTCTTTTATGAAGGTATTTTTGAAGAAATCCTGGACCGGCTGGGAGAGATGCCTTTGCCGCCGTATATAACACATAAGTTAAAGGATAAGGACAGGTATCAGACGGTATATGCAAAATATGACGGCTCGGCTGCTGCTCCCACGGCGGGACTTCATTTCACCGGGGAATTATTGGAGGAAATCAAACAAAAAGGTGTTCAGATAGTATATGTTACTCTCCATGTGGGGCTTGGGACCTTCAGACCTGTAAAGGTTGATGATATTTCCGAACATCATATGCATACGGAAATGTATGTGGTGAGTGAGGAAGCGGCGAATAAGATAAATGCAGCAAAGGAAAAGGGTAAAAGGATCATATGTGTGGGTACCACCAGTTGCAGAACCCTTGAAAGTGCTGCGGATGAGAAAGGAAAAGTCATTCCGGGAGAAGGAGAAACCGATATATTTATTTATCCGGGTTATAAATTTAAGGTACTTGACAGTCTTATTACAAATTTTCATCTGCCGGAATCGACTCTTATTATGCTTGTGAGTGCTCTGGCAGGACGGGAAAATGTTCTTAATGCTTATAAAGAAGCAGTTAAGGAAAAATACAGATTTTTCAGTTTCGGTGATGCTATGATCATTAATGATCAGCTATAGCCCTTGTTGCTTTTGTTGTTTGTTTCTTAATTGTAATCGGAGGTTTTTATGGAGGAAAAAAGAAGAAGCAGGAGACTTGTATTAAATGCGAATCTGGTCATGGAAAGGCTGGGAGAAGCCAAAGGTGAAAAGGTACCTATTGAAATCATCGATATAAGTAAAGACGGAATAGGATTTGCCTGTAATACTCCTCTTGCAATGAATGCCATTTATCAAATGGATCTTATTATTTGGACCAAAGATGTTATACATACTTTTATAAACGTTACCAGATTTGACGGCAAAAGCAATGTATACGGGGCGACTTTTACGGGAATGAACGAGAATGATTCCGGAAAGATCAAAATTTATGAATTGTTTGACAGAAAAGACGATCTGTAAAAGCCTTAAGGTGCAGTGCAGTATATTTAATAATGTGCCGGTTTGGAATTTTCACGGCAGACAGTACGGCAGTGCCGTATTTTTGAGGATTGTATTATGGGTGGAAAGACAACCGTATTATTGATGATAAACGGATACGGTATTACGGAAAATATTGAAGACAGTGCCTTTGATAATGCAGATATGCCTGTTTTAAGGGATATTGCGCAAAAATATCCGTATACTAAGTTGTTATCCTCGGGTATTGCAGTGGGTTTACCTAACGGGCAGCCCGGAAATGCCATGGTGGGATGTAACAATATAGGCGCCGGCAGGATAGTTTATCAGGATTTAAGCAGGATAAATAAAGATATTTCCCGGGGATCTTTTTTCGGTAATAAAGTTTTACTGGATACTCTGTCTTTCTGTAAAAAAAATGATTCCGGTCTTCATATAATGGGATTGTTAAGCGATGGAGGGGTGCATTCGCACATGGATCATTTATTTGCGTTACTTAAGCTTGCTTCCCAAAACGGACTTAATAAGGTTTATGTGCATTGCTTTATGGACGGAAGGGATACTCCCGTAAATTCCGGTATTTCATATATTGAAATGCTGCAGAGTAAAATGAGGGAATATGAGGTTGGAGAGATAGCCTCTGTAAGCGGCAGATATTATGCAATGGACAGGGATAATAATTATGAACGTATAAAGCTTGTTTATACGGCTTTGACAAGAGGTGAAGGAAATAAGGCGGCAAATGCTGCGGGGGCGGTTCAAAGTGCATATGAGAGCGGCCTGTCGGATGAATATATAAAGCCTACGGTAATAGTAAACGGAGGTGTGCCCGTCGGGACCATAAATGATGAGGATGCGGTTATTTTTTTCAACTTCCGTCCGGATAGGGCAAAGGAATTAACGAAGGCTTTCTGCGATGATGAATTCAGAATGTTCAAAAAAGAAGAACGGTTAAATATTAAGTTTGTCTGTTTTACGGATTGTGACGAGTCCATTGAAAATAAGGATGTGATCTATGGACGGGAGTATGCGGTTAATAATCTTGGAGAATATTTAAGCCTTTGTTCAAAACGGCAGTTAAGACTTACCGAATCCGAAACAGCTTCATATGTTACTTCCTTTTTTGACGGTCTTAAGCAGGACGATACCTATGACGGAGAGGATAAGCTGATATTACGGTCTCTTAAAAATATCGAGTCTTATTCCGAAGCACCGTTAATGAATTGTGAGGCGGTCTGTAAGAGACTTGTCAGTGAAATAGAAGGCGGTAAATATGATTTTATCCTATGCAGTCTGGCAAATGCAGATATTGTGGGACATTCCGGAGATTTTGAGGCAACGGTAAAGGCCTGTGAAGCCCTGGATAGGTGTATTGGAAAAATACTTTCCGCAATAGTGGATAATAACGGTGTGCTTTTTATCTGTTCTACACATGGAAAAGCCGAAAAGCTAAGAGAAGATAAAACAAAGGAACCCTACAGTGCCCATACGGTTAATCCCGTACCTGTTATAATGGTTAATTATGAGGAGGATTACTATTTAAGGGAAATAGGCTGTCTTGCGGATATAGCACCCACTATCCTTCAAACCATGCAGCTTCAAAAACCTAAGGAAATGACCGGAAAATCACTTTTGATAAAAATGGACCGGGAGCCGGAGTAAACCGTATTTTAATACGGTTTATTTTTTTGCATGTATATAATATTGAGAAAAACAAAATTTTCTGTAAAAAATATATAATTTACTCAAAAAGAACAAATAAAACCTTCTATATGGTAATAGTTAACAAAAACTGTTGCGCAAACCGATAAAATTTAGTAAACTAATCTTGATGTGAAAAACATCAGAATAAAATGTTTGGAGGGAACAATCATATGAATGTTTATACCGGTGACAAGATCAGAAATGTGGTTTTGTTGGGTCATGGAGGTTGTGGTAAAACCACTCTGGTTGAAGCTATGGGTTATCTTTCTGGAATTACTAACAGGATGGGGAAGGTAAGCGACGGAAATACCATAAGCGATTATGATAAAGAGGAACAGAAAAGACAGTTTTCAATCAGCACGTCAGTTATTCCCATCGAATGGGAAGGTCATAAGATCAACGTTTTAGATACTCCCGGATATTTTGATTTTGTAGGTGAAGTGGAAGAGGCGGTTGCCGCAGCAGCCGGTGCGGTAATTGTGGTTAACGGAAAAGCCGGTATTGAAGTGGGAACGGAAAAAGCTTGGGAAATGTGTGATAAATATAATCTTCCCAGAATAATTTTCGTTACCGATATGGATGTGGATAATGCAAGTTTCAGACAGGTGGTTGAGGATCTGACCGAAAAATACGGTAAAAAGATAGCCCCTTTTCATTTGCCCATAAGGGAAAATGAGAAATTTGTGGGATATGTTAATGTGGTTTCCGAGACTGCTTATAAATGGGGAAATGACGGCAAGGCAACAGAATGCGAGATACCTGATTACAATAAGGAGAATCTCGGTAAATTCCGTGATATCCTTATGGAAGCGGTGGCTGAAACCAGTGAGGAATTTATGGAAAGATATTTCGGCGGCGAGACATTCTCGGATGCTGAGATAAGAGCAGCGCTTAAAGCCAATATCAATGACGGAAGTATTGTACCGGTTACCTGCGGTTCTTCCGTATTATGTCAGGGTGTATACACTCTTATTGATGATATCATTAAATACTTCAAGAGCCCGGATACAAGAAGTATTGCAGGTATCAATGTTAAGACCAATGAAATATTTGAAGCGAATTATGATTTCAGTAAGCCTAAGTCTGCCTTTATATGGAAAACACTGGTAGATCCCTTTATAGGAAAATATTCTCTTATCAAGGTATGTTCGGGAGTTATTAAATCCGATGATACTCTTTATAATAATGATAAGGACGTGGAAGAAAAGATAAGTAAGCTGTATGTTCTTCGCGGTAACAAGCCTATCGAGGTTAACGAACTGCATGCCGGTGATATCGGTGCCATCGCAAAGCTTACGGCAGCCAGGACCGGAGATACATTGTCTACCAAGGCTACAACCATACAGTATGCACGTACCGAGATCAGTAAACCTTATACTTATATGAGGTACAAGGCCAAGAATAAGGGTGATATCGATAAGATCTCCGGAGCCTTGCAGAAGATGATGCATGAGGATCTTACTCTTAAGAATGTAAATGATGCAGAGAATCGCCAGACATTACTATACGGTATGGGTGATCAGCATCTTGAAATAGTTGCAAGTAAGCTCTTGAATGTTTATAAATGTGAAATAGAGTTGACGGAGCCTAAGGTTGCTTATCGTGAAACCATTAAGAAGACTTCGGATGTTGATGCCAAATATAAAAAGCAATCCGGCGGTCATGGTCAGTATGGTCATGTTAAAATGAAATTTGAGCCTCTCGGAGATATGGATAAGGCTTTTGAATTCGAACAGATAGTTGTAGGCGGTGCGGTGCCAAAGAATTATTTCCCCGCAGTGGAAAAGGGACTTGCAGAGTCTGTTTTAAAAGGACCTATGGCAGCTTATCCGGTGGTCGGAGTTAAGGCGATATTGTATGACGGATCTTATCATCCGGTGGATTCCTCCGAACAGGCCTTTAAGATGGCAACGATCCAGGCCTTTAAGAAAGGCTTTATGGAGGCAGGACCTATTCTTCTTGAGCCTATTGCATCTTTAAAGGTTACGGTTCCGGATGACTATACTGGGGATGTTATGGGGGATCTTAACAAGAGGAGAGGCCGTGTTCTTGGTATGAATCCTGTTGCGGGAGGCAAACAGGTTGTGGAAGCGGAAATCCCCATGACCGGTTTATTCGGTTATTGTACCGTGCTCCGTTCCATGACAGGCGGTCGCGGGGTTTATGAATATGAATTCCTTCGCTATGAACAGGCACCTTCGGATGTTCAGGAGAAGGAGGTTGCCGCAAGGGCAAGTAAATTAACGGATGAAAGTACGGATGATTAATATTTTTTAATATCCGGCGGGGTTACAAGGCTCGTACATATTAATGTACGGGCCTTTTTTTATACCATGATCAGGCTTCAAATGAGAAACAGGAGTCTGTACGGCTTCAGTACTCTTGACACTTTTGAGGGATATAGTTAAAATCATATATCGTAGGTATTTTAAACAAAATTCATAAATAAGTGAGGCATTAAAATGGCAGTACCGTATAATCACAGAGCAGTCGAAAAAAAATGGCAGGAATACTGGGAGAAAAATGAAACCTTCAAAACCGATGTGTGGGATTTTAGCAAACCTAAATACTATGCACTGGATATGTTTCCTTATCCCTCGGGTGTAGGACTTCATGCAGGACATCCGGAAGGATATACAGCAACGGATATTATGTCAAGAATGAAGAGGATGCAGGGGTATAATGTTCTTCATCCCATGGGATATGATTCCTTTGGTCTTCCCGCTGAGCAGTATGCGGTTAATACGGGAAATCATCCCAACGGATTCACACAGGAAAATATTGAGACTTTTTCAAAACAGCTTAAGGAATTGGGTTTTGATTATGACTGGTCTAAAATGGTAGCCACTTCGGATCCTAAATTTTATAAATGGACACAGTGGATATTTAAACAACTGTATCTTGACGGTTATGCTAAATATATAGATATGCCCGTAAACTGGTGTGAAGAACTGGGTACGGTTTTATCTAATGATGAGGTTATAGACGGAAAATCGGAAAGAGGCGGTTTTCCGGTTGTTCGTAAGAATATGAAACAGTGGGTCATAGATCAGGCTGCTTTTGCGGAAAAACTTCTTGAGGGTCTTGAGGAAATTGACTGGCCCTCATCCACAAAGGAGATCCAGAGGAACTGGATAGGAAAGTCGGAAGGCGTAGAGGTTGATTTTAATATCGTAGGAGGAGGCAGGTTCTCTATATATACAACCTGTATCGAAACTATCTACGGTATTACTTTTATGGTACTTGCTCCCGACGGAGAGATCGTAAAAGAGCTTATGCCCAGGATTGAGAATCAGGAAGAGGTTAAAGCTTATATCAATGAGACTTTAAAGAAGAATGATATGGACAGGACCGAACTTAATAAGACAAAGTCCGGCTGTGAACTTAAAGGTATAAAGTGTATCAATCCCGTAAACGGTAAAGAAGCCCGTGTATTTATAGGAGATTTTGTGTTGGCCAGCTACGGAACGGGAGCAGTAATGGCTGTACCGTCCCACGATCAGCGTGATTTTGAATATGCTGTTGCACATGATATTCCCATGCTTCAGGTTATTGAGGGCAGAGATGTTAGTGAATGTGCATTTGAAAAACAGGATTATCTCGGTAAGGGATGCAAGCTCATAAATTCCGAGGAATTTAACGGATTAACCGTTGAAGAAGCTAAAGAAGCCATTACCGAAAAGCTTGTTAAAATGGGAGTGGCAAGAAAAACCACAAATTATCATTTCCGTGAATGGATATTTGCCCGTCAGCGTTATTGGGGCGAGCCGGTTCCGGTGGTCCATGGGGAGGACGGTAAGATCCATGTCCTGGAGGATGAGGAACTGCCGCTTATTCTTCCCGAATTGGAAGATTACAAGGGTAAAAACGGGAAAGCTCCCCTCGAGAATGCCGTGGAATGGAAGAAATATGATCACAACGGAGTAAAGGGTACAAGGGAGACTTCCACAATGCCGGGCTCTGCAGGTTCAAGCTGGTATTATTTCAGATATATAGATCCGGATAACGATAAGGAATTTGCAGATCCTAAGCTTCTTAAGCATTGGATGCCCGTAGATCTTTATATAGGTGGACCGGAGCATGCCGTGGGTCATCTTATGTATTCCCGTATCTGGAACAGATATTTATATGATAAGGGGCTTGCGCCGACTAAAGAACCCTTTAAGAAACTGGTACATCAGGGTATGATACTTGGGGAAAACGGAATCAAGATGGGGAAGAGATTTCCTGAATTTGTGGTCAATCCCAGTGATATTGTGCTTGAGTACGGAGCAGATACCTTGAGATTGTATGAGATGTTTATGGGACCCCTGGAGGTGAGCAAACCCTGGAGCCAGCAGGGAGTTGAAGGGGCAAGGAGATTCCTTAACCGTGTATGGAATTTCTTTACGGAAGAAGCAAATATAACAGCAGATCCGGTACCTTCACTTGAAAAGATTTATCACAAGACGGTGAAAAAGGTTACGGAGGATTTTGAAAAGCTGGCTTTTAATACCGCAATCTCACAGATGATGATATTTGTCAATGCTTTATATAAGGAAAACAAATGTCCCGCAGAATATGCGGATAGCTTTATTAAAATGTTTTCCTGCATTTGTCCTCATATGGGCGAAGAAATATGGTCATATCTTGGACATGATAATACTATTGCTTATGAAAACTGGCCCAAATATGACGAAGTACTGTGTAAGGATGATACGGTTGAGATAGGGATACAGGTCAGCGGAAAGGTAAGAGGGACCATAGAAATATCCGTAGATGAAGATAAAGACGAAGCCCTGCGAAAAGCCAAAGAAGTGGAGAGCGTTGCCAGGATGATCGAAGGGAAAACAATTGTTAAGGAAATTTATGTTCCAGGTAAGATAATCAATATAGTTGTGAAATAATATACAGAAGAATCCGGAGTTAAAGCTCCGGATTCTTTTTGAAATAACCGGTAAGCCACAATATGTATATATATACTTGTTTTTTTTACTAGATGTAGTTATAATAGGCGTGTATGTAAAGTAGGGGAAAATGTCTATAAATAACAAAACAGACAGGTAATGATTAATGGGGAAAAGAAAACGTAATAATAAGGGTGTCAGAAGTACGATAAGGCTTATATGTGGTTTAATGGCAGTTATAAGTCTGTCTTATTTTGCGTATTATGTGTATATGTCCGAAGATTCTACAGATAAATCCCGGGAACTTTCGGGGCTTAAAGATAAGGAACCGGTTTTTTCAGCCAAACAGCAGATCCATCTTACACCGGAGGAAAAGGCTCCGGATATGCTTGAGAAATTTCAGACCTTATATCTTAAGAATAAAAGCATAGTCGGCTGGATAAATATAGAAGGGACGGTAATAGACTATCCGGTAATGCAATCGGAGAATCCCGATTATTATCTGGATCATAATTTTGAACAGGAAAAGGATAATAACGGTTCTGTCTTTATGGATCCGGCCTGCAGTATATGGCCAAGAAGTCAAAATCTTATTATATACGGGCATAATATGAAATCGGGCAAAATGTTCGGGACTCTTGATAGTTATAAGAACAAGAATTTCTTTAAGGAGCATCCGGTCATTAAATTTGATACTTTGTATGAAAGCGGTGAATATAAAGTCATGTATGTTTTTAATGAGGTGGTGCATGAAGAAACGGAAGTGACTTTTAAGTATTATCAGTTTGTGGATGCTGATTCATCCATGGAATTTCGTTCCAATATGAAGGAAATGGCTAAGATGTCATTATATGAAACCGGTGTTGAAGCCTATTACGGGGATCGGCTTATTACACTTTCCACCTGTGATTATTCGGAGGGAGCACAGAGGTTTGTTGTTGT
>JAILKH010000043.1 GCA_024693925.1 Lachnospiraceae bacterium
ATATCTGTCTGCTTCGTTTTCTCCAAAACACCTTAAAATATTATCATTTGTATCTGCTTTAATTGGAGTAGCCATCCGTATGAGGTATTCCTTATTCCCATCCGCAAACAGCACCCATATATCCCCATGTTTACAAATAAAGTCCAGAATCCTCTCATCTGAAATCCTTAGTCCAACTGCATAATCCAGCACTTGCAATATTGTACTTTTACCTGTTCCTCGTCCGCCAATAAAACAGTTAAGAGAGTCAGAAAAGGCAAGGGAAAAATCACCTCCATCTCTTCCTTTCAAAAATCCTCCACTCTCAACAAGTACACTTTTTATATATTTGCGTTCCTTGATTTCGTTTGTTAATGATACAGATATTTCAAAATCATCAAAAGCTTCTTTTAATGTCTTAAAACTTCTCTTACCGCTCTTGATCCAAAAGTAATTCTTATCTATCGTATCTATTGAATGTGAATCGTTATCAATCACAAATCCCTTGGTAGTTATTTTTTGAGTTTTCAGTATTTTCTTTACAGGCTCTATATGAGACTGGTCATGAACCCCTATGTATTCAAAACAGTCAGCGTTCTTCAGTTTCTTCTTATAAGCGCCACTCAAGTATTTCTCATTATTAAACAAATCAGAAGAATTGATATGCGCAATATAAGAGATTCCATTAAGCTCTCTTTTGAAGAAATCTATTACTTCGAGACTCGTCTTATATGTTCCATCAACTTCACTGATTAAATACTCATCAAGCCAACTCCTAACTTTTTCTGTATCTTTTTTATCAAAAATACCAATAACATGAAGTCTGTCAGCACAGGATATTTCAATACCACATATAATCTCAGGATACTCATGTGAGCCTTTTAAATTATGGATATCCTTAATAGCAAGTTCCAGCTTGTTAATTCCACCAATGCTATTGTGATCAGTAATAACAACAATTTCATAGTCATTACATACAAGCTCATTAGCCAGAAGAATATATGAAAGCCACTCTTCTTTTGTAGTATAGATACTTCGCTCATTATCAAGCGTTACACTTGTTAAATACTCTTTTTTCGGAACAACTTTCTTTTGCATACAGTATTGCATCATCTGCATTTCATCAGTTTCGGCATAATCATCATGTTTCCATGATGAAAAGAGCTTATAATCATGCGATGCTGGTGTATGAAGGTGAAATAAAGTCTTATGAAAACAGCCATATTTTTTACTTATACCGCTCATTCTCATATATATATCTTTAATCACCTTCGTATCTTCCACGCTTATGTCCCTCACTTACAATTCCTTTACTATCTCCATAAACTTGTCATAAGAGTAAGCTCCTGCATATCCCGGATCCTTACTTTGGAATACCATATAATATTTATAAAGTCTTCCCGCCTGACTCGCCCATTCCGAACCTGTAGCAGCCTTTGCTTTTGATTCAGGATTATCCAAATGATCTCCTTTTGTTTCAATCATAAGTATTTTTCCGTCTGTCAGCATTACCATAAGATCAGGATAAGCGGTTACTGCACCATTTATCGCAAATCCTTTTCGAGATATATTACGATGCCACCATTTCACATTATCAAGACTGGCCAGCTCATATATTACCTTCTTTTCGTAATCATTCAGATCGCCATCTTCCTCTTCATATAATGACTTGGGAATAGACGAAATTGAAGTTGTCGGAGATATACTTTCCTTCATCTGATACATGGGCTGGCACTGTACGAGATCTGTTTCCACCCATTTACGGAACATCTTAGCTTCATGTTCTGCCAACAAATCATCTACCTTCTTTTTGATTTTCTCTGCATAAAGCTCCGTATTCTGCTCCAAATCCGTGAGCTGTGCCTCTGACATCTGCTCCATGATTTTTCCTACATAATCCCGAATTTCTCTATCATCAACAGCGTTGTTTTTTGAAAGGCGCGTGCATATACGGTCTTTGCAGAGATTTCTCTTTGTTGCCGTAGGTCTTGAATCGAACCATTCTTTAATAGCCTCACTCTCGAAACCT
>JAILKH010000164.1 GCA_024693925.1 Lachnospiraceae bacterium
ATAATTATATCATCCCCCGGAATTCAAAAATCCATGCATTACATAACGCATTTTATTAATTTTCAGCCGGTAAAATGAAGCACCGAACCGTCAATTTCTCCTACTTTGGCAGAGCCTGTAGAACTCATTATAAACCTAAGTTCCGAATTTACCTCATTAATGAATTTCTTAACACCTTCTGTGCCTTCCTTCTCAAGCCAAGGCATCATGGATCTTCCTACCGCTGCCGCATCCGCCCCCAGTGCCAGGGCCTTAAACACATCCGCTCCCGAAGCGATCCCGCAATCCACTATGATCTTAACTCCGCTTCCTTTAAGAGCTTCCCTGATCTTAGGTAAAATCATCATCGGAGGTATCGCATAAGGAACCCGGCCGTGATGATGGCTTACTATTACGGCCGCCGCTCCAAGCTTTGCACACTTAACAGCATCCGATACACTAAGGACTCCTTTAACCACAAATGGAAGCTTCGTCATTTTAACATAAGAAGCCAGCATTTCCATTGTCTGACCGGCCATATCTTCTCCAACGACCACATCATAACCATTTGCTCCGAAAATATGATCAATATCCATTCCGATACCAAAGGCACCCACCGATTCGGCATACTGCATTTGATCCTTTACCTTACCGTTATCCGCATAAGGTTTAACTATCCTTACAGTCTTCGCCCCCGTATCCATGATTTTTTTAAACTCATCATTCTCCATCATCCCGCAGAAGTTAAGAGCATTGCATTCCTTTGCCGCAATCGAATACTCCTCAAGACCATTCAGCTTCCGGTCCTTATAATGACCCAGATGGGAAAATGCCGGAGTCATAACCGGTGTATCAAAATCATCACCGCAAAACTCAATGGAAATATCCGCCTTTACCGAATCAATATATCTTGATTCGATCAGAATAGAATCCATATACTTCTGAGTAATTATATTTGCATCAGACAGTCTTATATAATCCATCTAATTCCTCCTTAAGATAATCTATATATTTATAATAGTCATCATCATTCTCCAGATGTTCCAATATAACAGGCATATCCCCGTCTATCTCATTGATCTTTTCCGCATAATATCTTAGCGGAAATTCTCCGCATCCCGGAGCACATTCTTCAAGTCTTAGAGTAAATTCCTCGGCAAGATGAACATCCTTAATATGGCAGCTTCTGATCTTACCACCCAGAACATCAACGCACTCATCCACAAATTCTTTTGCATTAAAATATCTGTCCACCGAATTGATCATATTGATAACATCAAGATGTACGGCAAACCGGTCTCTTCCGACCTCTTTAATTAAATCAGCATAGTCCAAAGGACTCATTGGCACCATCCAGGGCATAGGTTCCAGGGTAAAATAAGTGTTCTTAACCTCTGCCCGGTCTATTATCTCCTGTACCATACTTATAATATCTTCTCTCATTTTCCGTGAGAAATTCTGCTTATAAGCACCGTCCCAGACCGGTCCCGTAGTACCTGCCACATTTACACAGCATCTGGCTCCCACATAATCCGCAAGCCTTAACTGTTCAACGCAGTAATCCATATTTTTCTTCCTCTCTGCAGGATCCAGGGTCAATGCATTTCTCCATATTCCCACCTCTGCGATCACCAGCCCGGCCTTATCGGCGGCTTCCTTATATTCAATTATCTTCTTCTCAGTTTCATTACTCTGCACCGGAAATACTACAGCGCTGCAACCGATCTCCGACTGTAACTCAGCCCATTTTTGTGCAGAATCATATATAAGCGGCGATGAAGTCCCAAGTCTCATAAGCTCCTCCTTATAGAACAAAATCAAACTACCGGTCAATAACTATCCCTTATTTCATTTCAAATAAAATCCATAGCATAAGGGATAAGAATATAATATATGTTCCGCCATTCTTTTACTTCTAATAATCCGTTATTGAATTTTTCATTTTTTGTTCGGAAAATGAGAATAACAAATGATGTGTGCTTTACTTGAACAAATCATTGGAGAAGATTTAATATCCCCGCTCTTTGCTGATTCGCCTGAGCCAGCATAGATTGTGATGCCTGTTCAATAATATTCAACTTAGAAACGTTCATTATTTCTTTTGCCATATCCGTATCACGTATAGCAGACTCTGCAGCCTGTGTATTCTCGGAAGTATTATTATTAATATTATATCTGTGCTCCAACTGGTTCTGATACGCACCAAACTGTGACCTGAATGTATTGGTTTTAGAGAGCGCTTTTGCCGTTTTATCAATTGAAATCTTAGCACCGGTCCTTGTTGAAAGGTCGACCGAATCCATGCCCAGTCCCTCACAGGAAGCATCAACACACTTAATATACATTCCATCCTCGGCAATATCGCTGTATTGGATCCATACATCCTCCTTTTCTATAACATGATAATCTTGAAATTTTATATTTGAAATATTACCTATACTTGAAGAATCAATATTGGAATCCTTAAGAATATTTTTTACTCCGTATTTTAAAGTACTGTCTCCAAAGGTTGCATAGGTAAAGCATATATCACTCCCCTCCAGACCTGCTTTATTTTCAGTCTCGTAATTATTTATGAAATCCCATAGATCACCTCTGTCGCCCCACCTCCCCACGGCAAGAATACCGGGTTGTGAAAGGTCAAATTCAATATTCTCGGAAAAAGGCAAAGCATTTTCCTTAACATTGGCTATAGAAATGGATTGCGGTATATTTGATATACTTATTTCCCCTTTCGAGAATTTATCTATCAGATCATATATTCCTTCATTATCCAGACCTGTTTCACTGAGATTATTAAGAAAACTCTGGTCTGCCTTATTAACCCACATAGATTCATTCTTCACTTCATTTGAATCACTGAAATACTGTTCCACATGATCATTATCGCTGTATGCGGTATCAAAATTATATAAAAACATCCAATTATCAATATCAACAGTACCAAGATTATTCAATTTATTATTTATAGTATATGATTTATTATCAGAATCCAGGATCATAGACTGAACCACTTCAAATGAAAGTCCGTTTCCGCCATCATATTTATAAGTTCTGGAGAGAGTTTGGGCAGCTTCATCCAAAACAACGGAACCACTGTTTAGTGCCATAGAGGACAAGCTTACCTTATCATAAGACTGTGATGTACTCCCCTGCTCTTTATAACCTACAATAACCGATGGATAACTTGTAGAACCATCTCCGTATATTAACCTCTTGGTCTGACCGTCAAGCTCTGTTCCCGTATTATTTATGCTGACATTCAAAGCCATTTTGTAAGGTTCCTCGGAATTAAAAGGCCATTTTTCCATTGAAACAGCCGTATTTTCCCATTTTTCTATACATATATTATCATATGTAATATTTTCCGCAGAAATAACCTTATCTGTTATGATACCGCCTTTTAAAGGATAAATCTTATCATTAAAGCTTGTAGCATCTGAAATTCTGTTTAATTCATCCTTTAATTTGACCACCTCTGCCTGGATAGCTTCCCTGTCCTCTTGTGAAATTGTATCATTTGCGGATTTAATAGATAATTCATTTATTCGCTGTAATATATCCTGAGTTTCATTTAATGCCCCATCGGCAACCTGACACAAAGAAACTCCTTCCTGTATATTATCAGAACCCTGATTCAGACTCCGAACCTTCAAACGCATTTTCTCGGAAATAGCTAAACCTGCCGCGTCATCCGCTGCGCGATTTATCTTATAACCCGAGGAAAGTTTCTCGGATGATTTTGCTTTATTATTTGAAGTAATACCCAGATTACGATTTGTAAACATAGATGCAGTATTATGCATCAATACATTCATACCGGTAGACATACCTTCCCCCAAACATATATGTCAAATAAAATCAAAAATAACCGTAACAGTTACTTATTAATTCTTTATAAAGAATATAAAATTCCCATTAAATAGTATATCTATATATACTTTTTGTCAAATTACTGTTTGGGGGAAATCTTCAAGCTCCTTTTTCATATATTCAAACCAGGCTGCCGTTTCCGGATCATCAGTTTCAAAATCCAGCATTTCATTCACAAATCCCTGTTCTTTGGCGATCTTATAGCTCTCAGGATATACAAGTTCAAAGAACAAACAGATATGTCCAACGATATTATCCGCCGGTGTCTTCTTTACCCCCCTTAGCACTGCCTTATGTTCACGAAAGCATTCCTTAACCTCCTCGCTCACCTTAGACTGCCTCATCTCCTGTATAGGAACATTATAAATATCCTCAAGGGGAACCTCGCAATTAACCTTAAAAATATCAATCTTATCGGCATCCCTAAGAATATTACAATAGGTTCTATAAATATCATTAATATTTTCCGGCAGACGATACTCACTATGATTTCGTATAACAAAATCAAACAATTCTTCCTCTGCCTTACTTATATCCGGAAGAAATCTTTCTATAAGCCTGTCCTTAAATAAAATATCAGCTCCGAAACCCGCATGATCGATAGACTTAGAATCAATAAAAGTATTATATCGTTTGATCTGTTCGAACCTGCCGATATCATGTAGCATCCCCAAAACCCAGGCTTGATCAACGTCTACCGGACAATCCCGCTCCCTTTCATCCTTCATGATAAGACTATTAGCGATCCTTTCCGCATTATCCGCAACCCTGTATGTATGCTCCTTCTTCAACCTGATCTTAGGATCCGAAACATTATAGCCTCCCACATATTCATCAAATACTTCCCTAATTCCTCTACGATTGATATTCATCATTAAAACCCCGCTTCTTTTTTATATTCTAATACTAAAGCACCCGGAAACACCGCGTTACCTTACTTTTAAATCCCCTAACCATCAAAAGAACAGCGTACACTGCCTAAAACAGAGTACACTGTCCTTCATATTTTATCAAGTATGGTGTATTACCTAAATATTCAATAAATATATGACCAAATCTATGCAGCCTTCATTTAATGAAGAAGCTTCCCCGCCTTACAGTTGGAATACTCC
>JAILKH010000165.1 GCA_024693925.1 Lachnospiraceae bacterium
TTTTACATTTAGATTCATTTAGAAAATATTATTGAGAGAAATGACAGGAGACATGCAATGAAAACAATAGGTCTGATCGGTGGAATGAGTTGGGAAAGTACCGTTACATATTATAAGGTGATCAATGAAACAATAAAACGGAAACTGGGAGGGCTGCACTCAGCAAAGATCTTATTATACAGCGTAGACTTCGATGAAATCGAGAAGTACCAGGCAAGTGGTGAATGGGATAAAAGCGCAGATGTATTGTCTGATGCGGCGGAACGTCTGGAGAAAGCAGGAGCAGATTTTATTGTCATATGCACTAATACAATGCATAAAGTTGTTCCACAGATGAAAGAAAGGATAGGTATACCTATTATTCATATTGCGGAAGCAACGGCTGACAAATTAAAGGAGCATGGGATAACAACAGTCGGACTGTTGGGAACAAAATACACAATGATACAGGATTTTTATAAAGATAAATTGATAGAAGCTGGTATCCGTGTGATCATACCTGATGACAATGATGTGGAAACAGTTAACGCTGTCATTTATGATGAGCTCTGTCTCGGAAATATTATACCGGCTTCTAAGGATAAGTATCTTGAAATAATAAGAAAACTGGAAGATGCCGGAGCACAGGGAGTGATCCTTGGCTGTACCGAGATTGGGTTACTTGTCAATCAGAAGGATGTCGAGCTGCCGATATTTGATACTACCCTGATCCATGCTGAAAAGGCGGCATTGACAGCTATTAATGAGAGCATGTAAGTCACATCGGAGAGAAAGATGTTTTGATGATCTGAAATATATGTAATATAAATAATTTATGATGTCGCCTGATAGGGGACACTAAACATTAATAAAAAGTGTAATATTGGATAAAAGACAGTCAAATGCTTTAGGCTCAGAGAATTGAGATGACAGGATATATTTGTAATAACATGAAATAAGAGATCATACATTTTTGTACACATAACAATCATATTTCCGAATGAAATGATTCTTCTTCTGAGTAGTAGGAAATATGATCCGCTCCATAAGCGGAAATCGCCATGGTAGGAGAATTTGTTAGACGAAATCAGCTGTGGTGCTCCTTTCTAAAATAGTGTATTCTATACCTATAATCTACAACAAAAAGGTGAGAATATATATGGATGATATACAATTAAAAGTCATAGATGCTATTCATACACACAAAGAACTGGTAAACGATCGTGTCAAATTCAAGGGCATGTTGGCCGATTATCTTATTGATGACAAGATTCACGTGAACGTTCTGATGAATGCCTATGATGAGAAATTCCCTATAAAGATCCGAAATGCAGCAGATAAAACTCTGGTGGCGATCCAGTACATCAAGATACTTTCCGAGAACTATGGTATTTCAGAAATAAATGCCAAATGGAGCATTTCAACATGGTGTGCAGTTTTGGGTTTTGATGCGGTAGTAGAATCAGATATATGATATGTTTGAGATAAATGATGTACTATATGCGTATGCCTAATATATGTACTTAACCCAAGGCATTTAGAAGCACAAATTACGGATTGTACAGATGCAATAGAGAATATAAAACAATGGGGTGAGAGAATAAAGGAAACCTGTAAGTAATTATAAGAATAGCCCAATAAAGAACTTCGAATATATATGATAGTAATATGAAACCGTGGGGGACTGGAAATTTTGAGAAAACAGATTACTCAAGACAATAAATTAAAAGTTAGTGTTAGAGGTGGGTTTTCAGATAGGATGAAGATAAAGCCTGTAAATACGGAAATGCAATTAAACACATTGGACGAAAGAACTCGAATAGCTTTTATTAATGGCATTAATCTGGCATATAATATTGCTTTTAAAGAGACGGATGATCGAGTGTTTTATGACCCTACACGTGAGCAAAGGTTCATTAAAAGCATACTGGCAAATGTATATCAGCTTGCTGTGAATTATAATTCTAGTGCTATATACAGCGAGAGTAAGTTCTTTGAATGCATAAATGAGACTATCTTGAATGATGATTATGATGATGTTTTAACACTGGTTGAGTACATAGTAAATACATTCAATAAAATTTTTGGCGGAACTTATCATTTGGATTTATACAAACACTTTAACGGTATTTTTGAAAAGGAATATGTTGGATATCGGTTTGTAGGTGATAGAATTGTGCCGATAACGAGCGAAGAAGAAGTCGCTGAGCTTAATGATGCACTTAAACAACCATTCGATAATGTTAATAAGCATTTAAATAAGGCATTAGATAAAATATCGGATAGAACGGTGCCGGATTATGAAAATTCCATTAAAGAGAGTATAAGTGCTGTTGAAGCAATGTGTGAGATTGTGATAGGAAAAAAAGGTACATTGGGTGATGCTCTTAAACAGATAGAAAAGAACAATACTGTATCAATTCATCCTGCGATGAAAGAAGCGTTTCTTAAACTGTATGGTTATACAAGTGATTCAGAAGCTGGTATTCGACATGCGGCAGCGATAGGTGGATCTGGCGCCTCATTTGCGGAAGCAAGATATATGTTGGTTACCTGTGCTGCTTTTATAAACTATTTGAAGATAAATATGTCCAATGAAAAGTAAATGTAAGTACTATTTGAGCATATTTATGGATTTTGGAATTATCTTGAATTATAGGAAGATTTAAGCATGTATGATGTATATCTGAAAAACATCAAGATTGAGAAAGTACGGCATTTGACGGATGTATCTATTCCAATATGTGAGGATAAGAAGAACCTCATAATAACAGGTAAAAACGGATCTGGTAAAACCAGTCTGCTTAATGCGATTGCCGTACAACTGAACAATTTGGTCGATGATTATCAGGATTCGAGCAATAATGATAATCTAAGGGCTGATATAGTACTTAATGATACATCTGATGGTGTCAAACAGCATTTTGGTAAAGGCGATTTTGTATTAGCATACTACACGGCTTCACGTAAGTTTGACCCAATAATGTCGGAGCATGTTGAGAAGGTTATTCTTAAGGACTGTTATTCTATTTATGAATCGCCGGGTAATATGTTCATTAAATATATGTTAGAACGTAAGGTGACGGAAGCCCTTGCAAGAACATCCGGTAAGGAAGAAAAGGCCGGAGAGATTCATAATTGGTTTGAGAATCTTGAAACTATTCTTAAAAAGATTTTAGATGATGATACGATCCGCGTGACGTTCGATGACGAGACGTTTGCTTTTGGTATTAATCAGGAAGGCAGACCGGAAATTAGCTTAAATGAATTATCAAATGGTATTTCAGCCATGCTGGACATTGTGACTGACCTTATAATGCGTATGGAGAAGCATGCAAATGGAAGCGGGAATTATGATTTGCCGGGAATTGTACTTATTGATGAAATAGAGGTGCATTTGCATAGGGATATGCAGAAGATTGTGATGGATATTCTTGAAGGCGCTTTTCCTAACATACAGTTTATTATTACTACGAATTCCTGGTATATAACAGACAATATTGGAAATGCTGTTGTTTACTATATA
>JAILKH010000167.1 GCA_024693925.1 Lachnospiraceae bacterium
ACAGGATAGTCGTTGGTACCGCACTTTAAAAATTCTATATATGCATTTCTTGCAGGCTCGCCCTCAGTTAATATCTTATCTGCAATCGCATTTGCTGCGGAATAGCCGGTTGCATATTGATATACATAAAAACTTCTGTAAAAGTGAGGAATCCTTGCCCATTCATACTTTATTAAATCATCATGAAATAAATCCGGACCAAAATACTTTGTGTTTAAACTATCATAAGTGTTGTTTAGCCAATCGGCAGTTAAACTTCCACCCTTTTGAACATAATCGTGAGATAATTTTTCAAATTCGGCAAACATGGTCTGACGAAATAGTGTGGTTCTAAAGCCTTCTATATACATATTCAATATATATTTTCGCATTTCCATATCTTCTTCTTTTTCTAGAAGATATTTCATAAGAAGAACTTCATTTACTGTAGATGCAACCTCTGCGGTAAAAATTGAATGATCGCCATATACCAAAGGTTGTGCATTTCTTGTATACAGAGAATTCATCGAATGTCCCATTTCGTGCACCAGAGTAAATACATCCTGGAGCCTATTATTGTAATTTAGCAGAATATATGGCGCTGAATCGTATGAGCCGAAGCTATAGGCTCCTGAAGTTTTTCCTTGATTTTCATATATATCAATCCAGCCGGACTTCAGACCATTTTTGAACTCACGTATATATTCTTCACCTAGTGGGGAAAGACCGTTAATTGCAATTTCACAGGCTTTGTCAAAAGGGATTTTCTTTTCTTTAATTTGAACCAGAGGAACATAAATATCATGCATTTTGAGTTCAGAATATCCAAGTAATTTTTTTCTGATAGATATATATTCGTGAAGTGTAGGAAGATTTTTATTTACAATTGCTACGAGGTTATCATAAACACTTTCCGGGATGTCACCTCCGGATAACGCTGCTGCTCTTGGAGAATCATACTTACGTATTCTGGAAGTAATTACGTTTATTTTTACATTATTTGCATAATTTGCAGAAAGAGTGTTAATTAAATTTCCATAGGTTTCATAACATCTGTCAAAAGCTTCTTCTCTAACTTTTCGGTTATAAGATTTCAGAAAGGTAACATAGTTACCGTGAGTTAGCTCTATCAATTTATCATTTTCATCATGAATCGCACCAAATTTTATATCGGCATCATTTAACATAGAAAACAAATTATCAGAAGAACCTAAGACTTCTCCTAGTTGAGCCATAATTTCTTCTTCTTTATCTGTAAGAACGTGAGCCTTTTTTCTGAGAATATCTGTCAACATATGTTTGTAAACTTGAAGTCTTGGTTTCTTAATATATTCTAATAACTTATCTTCAGGAATTGAAATCAGTTCAGGGGTTACAAAACTCATAAGGGCTGAAACCTTTGAAATCGTTTGTATTGATTTATCTAACAACGCCTGATATTCACTATTTCTGTTATCTTCATCTAGTTTCATATGAGCATATGCGAAAGAACGTTCCAGCATCAGACCGATTTTATCGTTTATTTCTAATGCATCAGCAAGCTTATCATAGGAATCACCAAGATGATTTTTAAACTTTGTGAAATCCTTTGCCAATTCCGAAGCGTATTTCATATCTTCTTCACAAAGTGATGCAGATGCATACATTTTATCAATATTCCATTTGTATTTATCGGGTATATCGTTTCTGTTTTTTAAATTACTATTCCCCATTGTTGCCTCCTGTTGTATAATGTTTAATATTGGATAATTATACCATAAACTGAAAGGAAATACACAATTACAATGGATAACAGACCTATAGGATTCTTTGATTCGGGAATAGGTGGACTAACTAGTGTTCCGTACTTGATGAGGATGATGCCGGAAGAGAGAATTATATTTTTTGGAGATACGGCAAGAACGCCGTATGGTTCTAAAAGTACATCTACCATTAAACAATTTACCATGCAAATAGGGGAATTCTTAGCCCGTCAAAATGTTAAAATGATGGTAATTGCCTGCAATACAATAAGTGCAACATGTATAGAGGAGTTGAGAAGGGCTTATCCCGATATACCGGTCGTTGGTGTTATTTCGCCAACTGCCAGAGTAATTGCAAAAGATTGCAGACCTTCTGATAACATTGGAATTTTAGCAACTAAAGCTACAGTAAGAAGTGGTGCATACGAAAAAAAAATATTAGAAAAAAATCCTTCAATGGATAACCTTCATTCAATTGCATGTCCGGCTTTTGTACCGCTAATAGAAGAGGGTATTATAAACCACAAGATAATGGATTTAACTATTAAATATTATCTGGATGATTTTATGGATGAATACAAAATTGATACTTTAGTATTAGGTTGCACTCATTATCCGTTAATAGCAGAAAATTTAAGGCGAATATATCCCGGTGTTAGAATAATAAGTTCATCTCAAGAAGTTGCAACTGCTGTAGGAATTGAATTAGAATCAAGAAATATGGAAGCGGATAAGAGAGAAAAAGAAAATGTATTT
>JAILKH010000016.1 GCA_024693925.1 Lachnospiraceae bacterium
ATTCTTCATGATAGCCATATAAACCCTGAGGCGATCCGAAATTGACTATACCATCCACCTGATAATAATATATGAGTTCATCATTATTCTGAGCAGGTATTCTGAGTGATCCTATCGTTATTCCGTCATATATCATGCTTACAAAAAAAACAAGAACAGGAAGCAGCGCCAGAATTATACTAAACAGAACCCTTTTATTTATCTTTATCCCTGTCTTAACAGCCATTAAACTCACGAATTCCTTTTCCTGTCCGTCATAGTCAGATCTTCCCTCAGTCTGAGATATTCCTTCCATGTTTCCTTTTGGTTCGATGCTGCAAATCTTTTTCGTTCTTTAATGTCTTTAAATGCTTCCTTTGATGATTTCTGATGCAGATGCAGAACCATAACATCCGGTAAATACAGAGATTTTAACCCCGCACTTTCTATGCATAACTGTAACGTCTCTTCCTCTCCATACATATATTCCTTGTCTGCAAGAGCCGGATAATATTCAAAAAACAGTTTACTGAATATCCAGAAACAACCATGAAGCACTACATCCTTCTGTCTGTCGTATACATATTTCTTTTGTGAAGCGCCCTTAAACAGGCACTGAAGCCGGAAACTTGTATATGCCAGCTTATCATACAACATCATAAGACCATATCTGTCATACTTAAGTAACTTCTCCGGCCCCTCAATACGTTCGTATATGGTTTTATCATCAGGAAGTCTGTCTGCAACCGGATTGCTGACCTTTCCGAATTGATCAATAACATTAGGACCGGCAACCGCGAAATTTTCCTCTTTCATATACTTCCCCAGCTTGTGAACCAGAGCAGTCTCTATCAGCATTACATCATTGTTCATCACCACCATATAATCCACTTCAAAGTTTTCTCTCAAGTAATTTATTCCGTAATTATTCCCCCTTGTAAATCCCTGATTGGATGAATTGCATACTACAATGACCTTATCAGTATCCTTATACTTTTCCTTAAGAGTCTCACCCGAACCATCCGGCGAGCAGTTGTCCACAATCAAAATAACATAATTTTCGGTATCAATATTTTTTCTTATATACTCGACACTCATTTCAGTTGAATCGAGTGCCATATAATGCAGTATTTCAAACGCTATATCACAATGCTGTTTCATAATAATTTCTTTCTTAACGATTCTTACTCTTATCAATACCTATTTGTATTCAATAAACTTCCAGTTCCCCCTGTCATGTACATTATCATGTACACTGATCCATGCCTCAGGAAGAAATCTGTATCCATTGTTTATGCTGGTTCTCCATTGAGTTGTATTTATAAGTTTTAACTCATTCTCGTTCTTGTAATTACTGTTAATAATTTTACCGGTAAAAGGATTGAATGGCTCATTAATTATACCTTCAAAAGCAAGCGTTGGAACATCTGCGTTAGTCATAAACTCTTCATCTTCAACAAAGCCTGTAGATTTAAAGTCCTTAAACATCAAAGTGCAGTTAAACCTCTCACAATCATATTCTGTAGGATTACCATTCTCATCAAGACCTTCTATTACATAGTCCCTGTTTATGAGAAGATTTGTTGAATGGTCAGATGCAATGATTATCCTCGTATTATCGTATACACCTTGTTCCTTAAGATAATCAAAAAACTTTCCAAGTTTTTTCATTGCACACATATTTACTTGATAGTGTTTAACCTTATTAAGGTTATCTTCATGCACATAGTTCTTGTCATCAAGATTTAATAGATTACCTTTTGCGTCGTATTTCTGTAAATGTGTTTCATCATATTCCCGATTATCTACATCCATTGCCGGCTCATACTCCGGTTCCTTAAGTATCATGGGTTCATGTGTCAGACAATTGCTCATCATGAGAAAACATCCTTTATCAGTATCTGATATTTTAGTCATTTCGACAAGCGAATCCATGACAGAATATGACTTCATAAAATTCTCATCTATACCGTGACTCTGTGACAGCCATAGTGTGGACTGCCCTGTTATCTCCAGCATTCCACTCTCCGATTCTACAGCAATATTTGTTGAATTGTAATTACCTCCGTTATAAACAGTTCTCTGCAGAAAAAGTGGTACCGATTTAAAGATACTATAAAAGAAGAAATTACGATTCAACTTCTTTCTAACCAGTTCAAAGTCATATCCCTTATCCTGAACATTACCCATTGTAATGTATTTCTTTATATTTGGATAGTCATCATATATGCTTAGATCGGGTACCATACCATATCCTGCATAAACCGGATCAAATACGGTTACATCCATACCATTCTCCCCAAATATGACCGGCATTACCTTTAATGCCTCATTGTTCTTATCAACAAGTAGCTCCGTATCCCTTTTATTCATCTCTTCAGGAACATACTCATATCCTCCAAACAGACCGGGTGCACCGGAATTTGTATTTGTACCAAAGCTTACAGTATTTGAATAATATGTGAAGCCGTCAAAAGATTTATATAGTAATGGATCTTCTTCCATAATAAATGGAATAAAACCGGGGATCATTCTATCCATCATTATAACTATAACGTTTTTTTCATTTTTGCTGAGCGTTATTATGGGTGTATCCGTTGCCAGAGATGCTACCCTGACTGTTTCAGTATAATCTTCTTCTATCCGCACTATATTATAAACCGTCATAAAAGTGCTTACCAAAACTGCGGAAATCAGTATAGTTGTAACTATCCGGACTGATCTTTTAAGGCATACATAGCAAATGATCAGCAATAATACCATTACCAAAATGTTTATGATATACTGACGATACGAATATGATGGCATCGTATCAAACTTCAGCGAAAAAGACAGATTTCCAAGATCTGTACCAAAAAACATATAATCAACAATAAATATAATAACTGCCGTCCACACTGCATATTCAAACAGTATCTTCCCCTTCCTGTCGGCCAGCAGATAAAAAACTGACATCCAAACAAGGAAAAACCCTACTGCTATGCAAAAGCTGTGAGCAATATATTCCACAGGATTATTCAGCCTGATAATATCAATAAATTCTGCTGTTGATGAGGCTACAACCGTCGAAGGAATAAGTCCTCCAATAACAACTGATGATAAAAGCGCAGACAGGAAATATACCGGCTTACAGATTTGTGCTGATGTATTGTTGTTTTTCTTAATAAAGCGCATTAAAATAATCGGAAGCTGCAGCATTATACAGATTATAACAAGGAAAATTCTCTGTCTTGATGAATAACCGTCTAAGGCAAGCACAAAACCAAACAACATAACACCGACATATGAAACTATTCTGCACAGAACTGCCTTGGGATTATTAAATTTATAAAAAACATTCTTTACTAAAGAAAACAGGTTATTGAGCGTCCAGTAAAACACAAGTCCTGCTGGTGATCTATATAAAAGAATCATGAAAATAAGCGCAATCCCATACAGCTGTACCTTCTCTTTTACAGGCGAACCCTTGGTATATATAGTTCCTGAAATGATATTGATCAGGGTCATGAGTATCGGCAAAACGTTTATTGAGAAACCATAAATTGTTAGCATGGCATCCGGCGAACCCATATCATTTATAGGACCAAACTCAAATCCTTTAAGAACTGAAAGACCAGACAAAAATCTTAATGCTGCAATAAAAAAAGGAATCTGTAGCAGCAGAGGAAGTGTGCTCCTGAAGACATAAACAGGCTTATAATCATTCTCCCTGTAATAAGCCTGTAGCATCATGAAGCGCTCATCACCCTTAAAATTTCGCTTTATATGATCCACCCAATGCTTAAGCCGGAGTTCGATATCTCTTTCTTCCTTCTGAAGAACATCTGCTCTGATATAAAGCGGTAAAACAAGAAAGTTAACCGCAAGGCTTAGTACTACGATTGATAAGCCTGGATTTGATATTACACTGTTTGCAAGATAAAATATAACTTCAAACAACAGTTCCAAAGGATAGATAATAATAGTATATAAGACTTCAACTATACTCATATCTGACCATCCCCTTTCAAAGTCTTTATCTCAACAAGTTTAGCATTCAAATAATCCACGGTCCGTACCGCAGCTTCTCCTTTATGCATCCAAACTATCTCTCTTATTTCATCTCGAGCCTCATTAAACTCAGTTCTGTTAATCGCATCCATTATAATTGCTTTAATATTTTTAATATCTTTCTTCTCAAGTTTTCTTCCAATTTTAGGAAGTATCTCTTCAGCCCATATGGGTTCATCAAGCCAACTCGCATCATAAACAGATGTATCGAACTCTACTTCCGTATATATAACTGCACCATCAAATACCAATGCATAATCATATATAACTCCTGAAAAATCAGAAATCATAACATCAGCTTCTCTTAATACATCAAAATTATCATTGTCATTGTTCCAATGCCATTTGTCCGATTCGGGGAATTTCCTTTCCAAACTATCCAGCATTTTATTCTCCGATGTTTTAGACTGTGGATGCGGTCTGATTATAATATTAAATCCGGTTTCCACAAGTGCATCCAGAAAGTCTTCCCCATATTTAGTCAGGATTGCATTAGGTCCCCAACTTGGTGCCAATAGAACGGTAATCTTTTCCGAATCTGTTTTACATGTCGTACGTGCTGATTTAAGTCGTTCTCTCATTGCATCAAAATAGATGCATCCCACTGTATGTAATTCTTTTGCCCTGATGCCCCTTATTGTCTCAAGTTTTCGCAGTGTTCTTTCCTGAAAATCCCCATTAAGCAGTACCGAATCATAGAAATCCAGCCCGAACATCCTATACATAGTGAGAGTCCCCACGGAATGTGGTATATGAACATAATAATTTGTATCTTTTGATCGCTTCCACTGATATACATCCAAACCCGGAGTTGTAGACAAACAGATTTGTGCACTCATCATATTCAAATGTGCATACGCCCTGTTACCCTCTCCAATAAAGCAGCAGTGAACATGACTGTATTTCTCGGACAGTGCAGGATCATCAGATGAAGCTGTATAATAACAGCTATCTATTTTTCTTCTTTCCAATTCATCACATATAGGCTTAAATACATTCCAATATCTTTTATGATCAGAAAAGACTATAATATCCGGCTTATCTGCCTCTCTCTGAACTTCAACCTTGCCTCCACTCAGCATAAATTTAATTTTGATCCCAAGCTTCCTTATCGCAAATGATGCTGTAGTTATCAGACCGATCAGAGCTGTAAAAAGCATCGCTCCCGTACCGGGATCTATATATAAAAGCAATGTACTGCGAACCATCAAATCACTCCTTAAATCACTGTAGATAGAAATCTAAAAAATTTTTATATGAACAGATACCATATTCTTTAAACTTGAATACTTCCTTCCTGAGTGCGATTTTATCATACCATAATAAAATTTCTTTTATATTGGGAATAGACACAGATGCGAAATCACCAATCTGCTTAATAATACTTAATCCATACGAAAAATCGGCAATAAAATATCTTGAATTCAAATCAGGTATATATCCGTTATTTACCTTAACCATCGGAGTTTTTATACCCTTAAAAGCATTTATGCTTCGTATTTTACCGCTCATGAGTTCAGGCGTTGGAGATTCATAGTACTCCTTTAAGGACTTCACGTATGATAAGTCAAATTCCGGAAGTGACCTGCAAATTTCCTGAACCTCATCATCACATTTAAAAAGAAGCTCTGAACTTTTATCATCCCATTCTTCATAGAACATAGGAATCCTGTTATACTTTACCCCTTCCGTATAATTATCAAACAATATCCTCAGTCTGGACGTATGAAGTATAGGATTGGACGGCGTCATCGTTAAATTTAAATAACCGCGGATTCCCTTACATGGTATATCGAATATTTCCTCAACCAACTCACAACATGCCTCTGTATTTTTGAAGGGTAATGCAGATACATGAAGTTCATTTCTGTATCCGGTTGATTTTACGCTATGCCCTTTTTTTACAAGTCTGGCAATAGCGGGGACACGTTCAATCCCAAAAAAAACATTTCCCCTGTCTATACATTCTCTAAATGCACATTCACCGCCACCATTCCCCGGTACCACTCCTATATAGGTATCTTTACCGGCATATTGGAATATTGTAGTCCCTGCTTTTCTCATCATGTTGGCTGGCACGGTAACAAATATCACTTCCGCATTTCCAAATGCCTGTTTGGGGTCATTGGTGGCGCCTACT
>JAILKH010000017.1 GCA_024693925.1 Lachnospiraceae bacterium
TAATACCACTAACCGTATACTGCTGTTCGACAAGGCCCAGTATGAGTATTTCTCACCCTTTAATAAAGCCTGTATCTTCCATCTTCCTCTGGCATCCGCCGTTGATCGTTTCGATAAAGTCATACAAAGCATCACTGATGAAGACCGTAATAAATTTGCCTGCGATATTTCCTTTGTAGGATCCACTTATCGCGAGAAGGACCCTCTGTCTGAATTAAACGGTTTAAGTGATTACACTAAGGGCTATATAGAAGCGCTTAGCGAAGCTTCCCTTAAAATATACGGCTATTATCCCGTTAAAGACGCTGTAAATGAGCGCATCCTGGCGGATATAAAGAGGGCTGCAGGAAATGATTTTCCTTATATTAAGGATGCTGTAAGGGATCTTGATGAATATACGGTGTCCCACAGATACATAGGTTCTCACCTGGCTGTTGTCGAAAGAGAACTTACCTTAAACACCTTATCTAAGTACTTCAAGATTGATTTCTTCACCAAAGGAGACACTTCACACTACAACGCAGGCTCCGGTCATATGCTCAGAATACATCCTCCGGTAGATACCTTAAGTGAAATGCCTAAGATCTTTAACCTCTCAAGGATAAATCTTAATATGACCATGCGTCCGATAGAAACCGGGCTTCCTTTAAGATGCTTTGATATACTTGGCTGCGGCGGTTTCCTTATGACGAATTACCAGCAGGAACTGGAGGATATGTTCACTATAGGAGAAGACCTGGAAGCATATTCAAGTCTTGAAGAACTGATAGACAAATGCGACTACTATCTCTCTCATGAAGAAGAACGCAGAAGAATCGCAATTAACGGATATGAAAATGTAATTAAGAATCATTCACATTTCTGCAGATTAAAGGAAATGATGGGGTTGATACAATAAGAATTCTTATGCGCAAAATAATATCCATTGTGCTCATCTTCAGCCTCACCCAACTATTCCCTGAGTACTGCATCCTGATGCCACAACATATTGTAATTACATCTTATGCTATGCTAAAATAATTATTAATAAAAGTCATTAAACAATACTTTTACCTATTCATATTGATAACCTTGAGTTTATACAAGGAGATGCAATCAGTCTGTCAGGCATAGAAACAGAATCCATTCCGGTTCTATCCTGTCTTCATGCTCTTGAACACTTTGGCCTGGGACGATATGGTGATCCATTGGATTATGACGGTTGGAATAAAGCCTTATGCTCGTTTAAAAGGGTAATCTCAACCGGTGGACTTCTTTACTTAAGTGTACCCGTCGGTATATGCGAAACGGTTATGTTTAATGCTCATCGTATATTTGATCCTATAACCATTGTTAACAAACTTATACCTGAATTCAAACTGCTTGAATTTACTCTGTTACACTGTGGAACAAAAAGCACTTATATTTTTTCCCATAACAAATCCCTCGAAAAAATAGAAAAAATCTTTTCCGATATTAAAACAAAATCGATGGGGACTTTTGACTGTGGAATCTATATTTTTCAAAAACTTTGACAATGATCCTTAAAATATATCAGCACGGGAGAATCATATGAATTATATACAAATAATGGGCGGTCTCGGAAATCAACTTTTTCAATACGCTTTTTCAAGATATATAGAATTTCTTACCGGACATCCTTCAGTACTTTACACCGGTATTTATGATCAAAAATTTAATGAAGAAGGCTTGACATTAAGAAATTTCTCTCTTGACATATTTAACACCGATTATGTCGGTGCCAATGGGAGCGTAGTATGCGAAAAAATAATTACCGAAAATGACTTTACAAACAAAATTCAGTTCAATAATACTTTTTTCAAGGGATATTGGCAATGCATAGATTATTATGGCAGCATACTTGATACTTTAGCGGATGAACTCTCCATAAACAAATCGTACATATCAAATGATATCCAATCCATAGCAGACATGATCCGATCAACAGAATCATTATCACTTCATGTACGACGTACCGATTATCTCAACCCGACAAATCAGAATATCTTTTGCCAACTAACGCAAAACTATTATGAGACATCCATTAAATGTATTATAGATAAAATCGGATGTAAGCCAATTCTTTACATTTTTTCAGACGATTACGATTATGTGAAATCCGAAATGGAAAACTTTATGGGATGTAAGACCGTAATCATGCCTCCGAGAAAAGACTATGAAGATTTCTATCTTATGTCAGCTGCAAAACATCATATCATAGCCAATTCATCATTCAGTTATTGGAGCGCTCTTTTGTCAAACAATACCGATTCAATAACAGCCGGACCCAAATACTGGTTTAAACATACACCTACCCCAAGATTATACCTTGATTCATGGATATGCATTGAAAATCATAGAAATTAACTGTTTTATTTCGTCCTGCTCAAATGCAATTTATTCTTAAAATCAGTCTCATTATCAATTTTAAGCATTTCTACATACGAACTAAGGGATTCCTGGCTAAGGTAAGGATTGGACATAAAATCCGGAAACAACTCAAATAGGGCACTGACCATACTGCAGAAATTATCATATGACTCAAAATCCGGATCCTTTATCATACGATTAATTTCTTCCACAAATGCCTTGCTAAAATGAAGTATCTGAAATTCATACTTGTAAGCATCCAACATTTTTCTTCTTGTCAGCTCTTTTGAAACCATACATTGCATATCAAATGAGTGCATATAATAATCTATAATCCTGTTTGAAAACATTGTACTCTTCTGATGTTTGCGATACCCATATAAAGGCTGTTCAATAACAGCATACTTATCAACTGTCATCATAACAAGTTCAGAAAAATATATATCCTACATATATTTATTCTCAGGAAAAAAGATATTGTTTTCCTCTAAAACTACACGTTCATATAATTTACCCCATACCCC
>JAILKH010000081.1 GCA_024693925.1 Lachnospiraceae bacterium
AAATATCTGTTCTTACCTTTGATCGCTATTTCAGCGTATTTTATCAAAAATGATGTATACTCCATATTATCTCCTCTTAAACCGTCTTAATGAAGGAAGCAGCTCCCTTAATACCCCAAGGGTATGATCCAGTTCTTCATAAGTGGTTTCTACACTCATACTGAATCTTATCGTACTGTCCAGAAGTTCCTGCTTTAACCCTATAGCCTTAAGCGTTTTGCTGACCGAGGGTTTATTACTGGCACAGGCCGAGCCTGCCGAAACATATATCCCCTTATCCTCCAGTGAGTGAAGTAAAACCTCCGCCCTTATTCCCTCAACGGAAGCGCTTACTATATGAGGTGCACTCCTCTTTACAATATCCTGTGATACTTTAAGGGAACCGTTTTCTCCGGCTCCTTCCGTCATTTGCAAATCCCGAATAAGTCCGTTAACACTTACTCCTTCAAGAGTGTATAATCCATTTATCAAATGCTGTTTTAATCCATACATCCTCTCCAGAGAAGCATCCATATCTTTATACAATATTTCGCAGGCCTTAGCCATTCCCGCAATACCCGGAACATTCTCGGTTCCCGACCGAAGTCCTCTCTGCTGTCCGCCTCCGTAAATAAGGGGGTGTATCTTGACTTTATCATTTATATACAGAATACCAACGCCCTTGGGTCCATGGATCTTATGACCGCTTACCGACATAAGATCTATCTTATCCCGTTTGGGATTTATCTTAACCTTGCCAAAGCCCTGAACGGCATCTACGAAGAAAAGTGTATTCTTATTTCTGTCTTTTATAAGCTTTCCCAGTTCCTCTATCGGCTGAAGTGAACCTATTTCATTATTCACATACATAACGGAAACAAGTATGGTATCATCCCTTAATGCATTAAGCAGATCCTCCTGTCTTACACGGCCTGAACTGTCCACATCAAGATATGTTATCTCATATCCCTTCTTCTCAAGATAAGCACAGGGTTCAAGCACCGCCGGATGCTCTATCTTCGTGGTTATGATATGCTTACCGGTTCTACAGTTCGCTTCCGCACATCCTATAAGGGCCATATTATCGGACTCCGTACCGCCGGAAGTAAACAGTATCTCCTTCGGACTTACCTTAAGGACCTTTGCAAAAGTATCCGTTGCATATTTAATATATTTTTCAGCCTCCACTCCCAGCATATGCATACTTGAGGGATTACCATAGGTCTTATCCATTATTTCGGACATTAATGTACGAACTTCATCAAAGCATCTTGTTGTAGCGGAATTATCCAAATAAACCTTCATTTCCGATTTCCTCTATTTATCACCGAATCATTGTATACCATCATATCCGAAATATCAATTACAACTAAGTCTCAAGCAGAAAAACAAGCCAGGACAGAACCGTCATCCCAGCCGTTTCCGTACGCAATATCCTTCTTCCAAGAGTTATAACTTCAAATCCGGCTTCCACCGCCTTATCAACCTCCGTATCGTCAAAGCCTCCCTCGGGACCGATAAAGACAGCTATGGAGCTTCCTTTTTCTATATTCTTAAGGATTTCTCTTGTTTTATCCATTGCCTTCATATCCGCCAACTCATAAGGCAGAAGCTTAATATCCATGGCTTCACAATATTTTATTGCTTCCCCGAAGGTCATAACGGGGCTGACCCTGGGAATTATCCTTCTCTTACTCTGTTTTGCGGCCGCTTCCGAAATGGCATTGTATCTTAATACCTTTGCTTCTTCCTTCTTACCGTCATATTTGACCACACACCGTTTCATCTTAACGGGAATGATCTCATATACTCCAAGCTCAACCGCCTTCTGGATTATAAGTTCAAGCTTATCGCTCTTGGCCAGACCCTGAAAGAGATATATCCGATTTGGCAATTCAACATTCTCTTCTTTTACAAATCGCAGCTTAAGATGCACTCTGTCCTCTTCAAAGGCCTCTATCTCACACCGGTATTCTTTATCCTCTGTCTGAGTCACCACCGAAACTTCTTCACCGATACGCATTCTTAACACGTTTTTTATATGATTAACATCCTGTCCCGTTATATATATATCTTTACCGCAGATATTTCCGGAATCCGTAAAGAATTGATACATTAACTATCTCTCCCCCCCATCAAGCTCATACCGATATATCTGACTTTTTATGCAATAAAAAAGCCTATGATAAAAACATTTATATTTTATCACAAGCTTTATACAGTGTCGAATAGAGAAAAATCATATTATTTTAATGATTTTTCGTAGTTTCAAAGGTATAGGTATAATTCTTCCCTGTAGAATTCTCCTTTGCAACCACCTCACTGAAGGGACTCTTGGCCATTATCTGTCTCCTGTCATCGGTATATCCGTCCGTCCATGACTTTCCATCCCACATAAGTCCGATCCCGGCAGACTCATCATACCAGTAAAGATAACCTACCGTCCAGGCGGCATGATTTTCAGGAGTTGCATACATACCGTCCCAATAAGGTTCCTCCATGATCACAAGCGCGAAGGTTTCATCCCTCATACCTGCTGTCTTGGCTACCCTTATAAGGTTCGCCTCAGATTGAAAATAATTCCTTATGGTCTCATCTCCGATAGCTCGTCCGTAACTTTTACTTGCATCTGCCTGAATATAGGTAAGCGCTGCCTTAGCCTCAGTAAGATACTTCTCATTCTTTGCTTTATCTATATATGAAAGCAAGGCGGGAGCGGTTATAGCCGCAAGTATAGCCAGGATCACCAGCACCACTATAAGTTCTACCAAAGTAAAACCCCGGTTATTTGATTCTTTGCGGATAAACACCATTGTCTGCTCCTTCTGACTTTATAATCTTAATCATTCTTCGGATATTGGTGAAGTGTCCCATGCTTTTCACTGCCTTTTGATACAGCTTCTATCTTCTCGTATGCCTGTGTAAAGGTAAGACCCTCTTCCCAGGAATTTCCATCAAAATATGCACCTTCATCACCTTCATAATACATAAAATATTTAAGAGTCCATGCATCATGTGCAGAAGGTGAAGGCGCTGCCTCCGTATCTGCCGTCATATAATAGAAGCCTCCGTTTGACGGCATATCGGCCATCTTGGCAACCTCGGCAAGGAAAGCTGCACCTGTTCCGTCATGTTCTTCATCCACTGCCGAAGATACGGTATAAGGATCTCCGTTACTGTCTTTTTCCGGTGCTGTTGCATACACTTTAGTCAGCTGCGCCTGCCAACCCTTCATTATACTGTTGTCTCTTAGAAGAAGCTGTGAACCCTTGGCTCTGTCGATATATCCCAGCAAAGCAGGTACAAGTATAGCAGCCAATATGGCAAGGATAACAAGTACCACTATAAGTTCTACCAGGGTGAAACCTTTATTCTTTGAATCAGTATTTCTTATACTCATTTATTTCTCCTTTTTTAATTATATACAGCATCTGTACTAATCTATTTAATAAGCACTCATGTTATGAGAAAAAGTAATACAATCTTCAGAATATTTATCTCCGTTTGCGTCTGTTCCTGTCTCTAAACTGTACATCTTGTTTATTGCTTCTCCCAAGGTCAGATCTTCTTCCCAGGATGATCCATTATAGTA
>JAILKH010000083.1 GCA_024693925.1 Lachnospiraceae bacterium
TATTTCTGTCAATTACAGATTCCGCTCTGTTATTCAAGTGAATCGACCTTATTTCCGAGGCCTTTTTAATATTATCAGGAGTGTCGGGAAGCCCGGTTGAAATCCATCTCTTTTCTATAACATATGCTCCGTCCTTTTTGACTTTATTAGAAGTTACGATATACAGAAAACCTTTTTTACTCTGTATGCCTAATGCACGTTTTCCGTCTTTCTTATGTCTGGCCATGTTTACGCCTCCCGTTTGTCAATATTGTCAGAATCCTGTTCGTATCCCTGATAGATAAAATCATAAAGATATGTCTTGGGTATACGATATTTACCAGCTATTCTCAGGGAACGTATCTTTCCCTCTGCCAGATACCTGTACACGGTATTACGACCGGTGTGAAGTATCTTCTGTACATCCTCCGGTTGAAGGATGTCACCATAGTCACTTAGAAAAATCTGCATGTTATCTTGTGTGTTCATTTTGCCTCCTCCTTTCTTGTGATATTTAAGCACATATAAGTACTAATCAAATTATAATGCTCCATTACGTGATATACAAGCACATATAAGTAATTTAATATCAAATTTGTGCTTTGAGGATTCAACATTGTTCTTTTTCGTGAAAACGATTTGTGTTAGAATCTACTTGTATATGTTTGAAATTTAGAAAAACAAATAAAACTTTGATAAAACCATTGGATCTGGAGGTGACATTTAATGCCAGAAAAGCAAAGAATTTATAATATGGAAGAAAATGATGTTGAGCTTGACAGTGAACTTGGCAGTGGCATTGACAGTAGCAGTGATGCGGTGCGATTAGGAGAAAGAATGCGAAGAATACGTACTGCTCTGGGGATGACACAGGGTGAATTGGGTGCCAAAATAGGTTTAAGTGCTGACAGGGTCCAGAAGTACGAAAATGGCTTCAGAAAGCCGAAGGCGGACATGTTAGGAAAGATTGCTGATGCTCTCGGTGTGGAGAAACTGGCACTGACAGATCCCATAGTGACTACACCCATTGGTGTCATGTATGCTCTTTTTGAAATGGAAAGAGAGTATAATGCAGTAATAAGAAAGACATCCGGAGGGTTTGAGATGACATTTGTTGACACTGTCAACGGCACAGCAGGTGACAGTATTAATGATTATCTTCTTGAATGGACTATTGAGCGGGATTCTATAGAAGAAAGCCTGAGAAATGCAGTATCTGTAGAAGAAAAGAAAAAGATCGGACTGGAATATGATATGTGGAAATGGACGTTTCCGAGAAATGTTTCAGGGATGATAGATACAGAAAAAAGGAAAAAGATACTTAAGGAAAAGATAGAATTATTGCAGTTGGAACTGTCAAAGCTGTCATAAACTGATGACAAGTTTACTGACAAGCACCTTATGACAGTGGATGAAAATACTGTCAAGCTACTGTCAAGTTACGGTCTTGACACTGTCAAGTGAACTGATTGATTCTATAAATATAAAGAAATCAACATATGTTAAGAATATAAAGAAGGTAAAAGTGTTTAATATAGAAAAATCACATAGCATGTGATATATTAAGCCCGTAAAATGTGCAGAAAAAGTATGATGAGGGTATAGTTATGTATATTATCCGGGAAGATGAGATTAAGGAATTAATTGGTGAAGCCACTGAATATGACAAAAAGGAAATGCTGGAAGAAAAGGACACAAGAAGCTGGTGTAAGAGTGTAAGTGCTTTTGCAAATGGTATTGGTGGGTCATTGATCTTTGGCATAGTTGATAAAACTAATGAAGTAGTAGGACTGGAAGACGCAGAAGGTGATTCGGAAAAAATAAGTAGGGTAATGAGAGATAGGATGGATCCGATACCTCCTTTTATCGGGATATGATTTTTCCAAGATGGCATTTACTAAATTAATATCTACATATTATCAAAGAGCACATAAAAATTTTCAGGAAACTGATTATGAATCTTTTGGAATAATAGATGCTGATGGAAACCTCACCAATGCAGGTGCTCTTCTTGCAGATAACTGTCCTATATATCAGTCTAGATTATTCTGTACAAGATGGAATGGATTAACTAAGGCGTCAGGGTTACAGGATGCACTTGACGATGCGGAATATGCGGGAAGTCTTGTTAGCCTTTTACAAGAAGGAGAAGCTTTTGTAAAACGTAATTCGCATAAAGGTTGGTACAAGGAGCCGGACCGAAGGATAGAGCTTCCTGATTATCCCGAACGTTCGATAACAGAGGGAATTGTTAATGCGCTTATACATCGGGACTATCTTGTTATCGGAAGTGAGGTCCATATTGATATGTTTGACGATCGACTTGAAATATATTCTCCGGGAGGCATGATTGATGGAATAAATGTGCAGGATCGTGATATTATGTCTGTTCCATCGAAACGAAGAAATCCAATTATTGCCGATATATTTACTAGGTTAATATATATGGAGAGACGTGGTAGCGGATTTAAAAAGATTATTGAGGATTATCAGTTTCAACATAACTATACAGAAGAATTTGTTCCAACATTCAGATCAGAGCAAGATTCGTTTTTTTTGATATTGAAGAATCTTAACTTTAACTCGAAAAATAATCGAGATGATATTCGAGATAAAAATCGGGATAAAATCGAGATAAAAACAAAAGCAGATGAGATGGAGATACGTGCCGAAATGGTATTAAAGCTTATTCGAGAGAACCCAAACATAACGATTGTTGAAATGGCAAGAGAACTAAGTATTTCCAGGCAAAAAGCTGAACGAGCTGTTATAAGATTACAGGAAAAAATATTATTTCAAGAGAAGGTAGTAACCGTAATGGAAAGTGGATTATAAATGAACAATGAACAAATTAGTTAGAAAGATGGAAATAAGCGATCCGAACGGGTAAATTCGTTATAGCGAGTTTACCCGTTTTTTGACATGCTACATGAAATATATATAAAACCGTTAATCATTTACATATGTAATCCGATATATTAGTATAGAGTTACCAGATTATACAGGGGGATAAGGCTATGGGAGAGATAACACCGAGCGAGAATGAATGGATAATAATGGAAATTGTATGGGCATCAAAGGAGAAGATAACCGCAGCCCGGATAATCGAACAACTTAAGGGTAAGCTTGATGTGAGTGATAAAACAGTGAGAGTCATGATCAACAGGCTGGTTGCCAAGGGTGTTCTGGGTTTTGAAGTGGATCCTGATGATGCAAGGATATATCATTACTATGCCTTAAGGCAGAAGGAAGAGTGTCTTGGCATGAAGAGCAGACGTTTCATCGACAGCTTTTTCGGAGGCGATACAGGGCTCGCTATAGCAAGTTTTATAAAGAATGGAAATATAACGGAAGAAGAATTAGATGAAATCCGGAAGATCATAGAGGGGATAAAGTGAGGATGCAGGTATGAACAGCTTGATCACAGCTATAAATATGCTTAAGTTCACAAGTTCATACATTACCATAAAAGCACTGCTTTCTGTAATGTTTGCCACAGCAATCATGGGAATGATCGTGCTCGTGCGCCTCATAAACAACCGTAGGATA
>JAILKH010000118.1 GCA_024693925.1 Lachnospiraceae bacterium
TCTAAATTCTATAATTCAATCACGTTTTAAAAACATATTGGAGCATTTCCAAAACATATAAGTTTTTCTTTTGTTTTATCGGATTATTTAAAATTCTCATTAGTTTAATTAAATAATTGATCTTTAAAGGAGGCGGCAAGGTATATATATACCTTAAAAAAGATGAACATAAATAATATGCATAACCGATCGCTTATCATATGTGATATGGATAAAGAATACAGTATCAGACTGGCTGACTATTTTACCAGGAGTGAATGCGGGTATGAAGTGCTTGTATATACGGAACCTGTAATATTTGCCGAGGATTTTATTAACAGGCAGATAGATATTCTTCTTATCCGGGAGGATTTTTTTACGGAAGTACAGAAATATCTGGAAGAATATTATGGCGATATCCAAATTGAGGTAGCCAGAAAGTACATACTTACGGATGACAGAAATTGTGAAAGTGAAGGAGGTATTTATAAATATCAGTCAGGAGGAGCTATTGTTGCAGCTATAGGAGAAGATATAGAAGCCAGGCACCGGATAGTAAATGAAGCGGTACATTATAACGGTATGAAATTGTTAGGAGTATACTCTCCGGTAAATCATACCCTTAAGACAACCTTTGCCATAACTTTGGGACAGATACTTTCGGAAAGAGGCCGGGTTTTATATGTTAATCTGGAAGGATATAACGGATTATCGCAGATGCTTGATATAAGATCTGAATACAATTTGCAGGATTTATTGTATGAGTATTCTTTGAAACCCGGCAGTTTAAATGATGTTTTAATGAAATATATTGTTAAGGCGGAAGAACTGGAGGTATTAATACCGGTTAGATCGCCCTATGAATTACAGGAAATAGATACGGATTTGTGGATATCCTTTTTAAGTGATCTTTTAATGCTTGGTAAATATGAAGTGATCATCCTGGATATTTCGGATTCTGTAAGAGGTGTTCCGGAATTGTTGAATATTTGTACGGGAATATATATGCCACTCAGAAAGGATGCATTTTCTATGGCAAAGCTTAAAGATTTTGATGAAGTTCTTATGAGGTATCCGGGTTCCGAGGGAATAAGAGATAAGCTGGTAAGATTAAAGTTTCCGTTTTTTGAAGATATAGACGGTACTTTCAATAAACTTAAGACCAGCAGATTGGGAAGATATATAAGAAATGAGCTGTGTATTATTTGACAATATAGATTTGGTATTTTAGATGGATAGAGAAACAGTTATTGCCGGTAAAGTAAAAGAAATAAAGAATGAAGTACAGCGGGAGTTGGAGGGGCGGCTGGATATTGATGATGAAGAGGTATACCGGATCATTGATGAGAAGATAAGATGTAAGAACAAGAAATTTACCTTTATGCTCTCGGAGAAATTATATATTCGTAAAAATATTTTTAATGCCATGAGAAGGCTTGATGTGTTGCAGGAGCTTATAGATGATCCTACCATAACGGAAATAATGGTAAACGGTATTGATTCAATTTTTATTGAAAGAAACGGGGGTCTTATAGACACCGGTAAAAGCTTTGATTCTAAGGACCGGCTTTGTGATATTATTCAGCAGATAGTAGCGGGTGTTAACAGAACTGTTAATGCAGCATCGCCAATAGTGGATGCCAGGCTTAAGGATGGGTCCAGAGTAAATGTTGTTTTGGATCCGGTTGCGCTTAACGGGCCTATTCTTACAATAAGACGTTTTCCCAAAAAGCCTATAGACGGAGAAAAGCTTATAGAATATGGTTCTGTCAATAGTGAAGTTCTGGAACTATTAAAAAAACTTGTAAAGGCAAAATATAATATTCTTATAAGCGGAGGTACAGGAGCAGGGAAGACAACTTTTTTAAATGTTCTGAGCGGTTATATTTCAGGTGATGAGAGAATAATCACCATCGAAGACAGCGCGGAACTGATCATACAAGGGATAGATAATCTTGTATCGCTGGAGGCCAGAAATGTTAATACATCAGGCTGTAATGCAATAAGTATAAGGGATCTCATTAAAACCGCACTGAGAATGAGACCGGATAGAATTATAGTAGGTGAGGTCAGGGGTGATGAATCCATAGACATGCTTCAGGCTATGAATGTGGGACAAGACGGATCTATGTCAACTATCCATGCCAACAGCGCAAAGGATGCATTGTCAAGACTTGAAACAATGATGATGCTCCATACCGAAATACCTTTACCTGCATTAAGACGACAGGTGGCTTCGGGAATTGATATTGTAATACATTTGGGAAGATTAAGAGATAAAAGCCGAAGATTACTTGAGATAAGGGAAATAACCGGGATTGAGAATAATGAAATAAGTTCTTCGGTTATATATAAATTCACTGAAAACGGAGAAGAAAAGGGAAAGATCATAGGTGAACACAAGCGGGTAGGTGAAATAAGATCGACCTATAAACTTGAAAGAGCAGGTTTAAAAACTGATCAGTTTGTTGTTGGAAGGTAATAAAAATTGGAGTATCAGATATATCGGTTAAACAAAAAAGAGATAATAAAATATTTAATGATATATATTGCAATATGCTTGTTAATTGCTTTTACATTTTATGATTCGATATATGCGTTTTTGGTGCTTATGCCCGGAGTATTTTTTTATATCAGGTATATAAAAGAGATACTTAAGAGGAAAAGGATAAATCTGTTAAGACGACAGTTTCAGGATATGATAGACAGTATATCATCTGCTCTTTTAGCAGGTTATTCGATTGAAAATGCATTTTATGAATCTCATAAGGATATGATCAGACTTTATGGAAAGGGTAGTCTTATTGTTAATGAACTGGAATTCTTTTTTTCCTTATTGGAGATTGGAACACCACTTGAAAAAATACTGAGTGATTTTGCAGACAGGGCAAAGGTTGAAGATATAAGTGATTTTTCGGAGATTTTTGTATTGGCTAAGCGTAATGGAGGTGATTTCAATAGTATTATTACAAAAACCGTTAAGGTTATGAAGGAGAAGGATGATACAGAAAAGGAAATAGGTGTTATATTGACCGGAAGAAAATATGAGCAAAGACTTATGTGTATTATTCCTTTCGGGATCATAATATATTTACGTATATCCGGCGGTGGGTTTTTGAAGGTTTTGTATCATAATATTTTAGGCATTTCTGTTATGACCCTATGTTTGATAATCTACATCATATCATATTATTTATCAATAAAGCTGATAGATATAAAAGTCTGATCGACTTAGCATCTGCTGTGACCATATTATCGTATTTTAAGAGAATTCTTCATATAGGAAAGAAAGGATTACGGGTTGTTGATATTATTTGGCTTTTTATCAATAATGACAGTTCTGTGTATTATTTTTTTTAACAGACTTTCTTCAGAAAAACTTAAAGTGATTGAAAGAAAATTGTTGAAAGAAAAAACAAAGGATGGTTTAAAGAAAATATTTCCCAAAGAAGATGTAAGTGGAAAAAGTATTATTTTTTTAAAGAGAAAAATCAATACAATGCTGATCATTATTGGAATAGGAGCATTTATATCTTTTGCCTACGAATGGAACAGGTTTAGTTCGGGTGAATTGTTGGATGGTGAATATATTAAACGTAATGAATATATGGGAAAGGAAAAAAAGATACGTCTTAAAGTCAGTAACGGATCAAATGATGAATCATGTGTTATCGATTGTCCTGTTAGTGAAAGGATATATGATGATGAACAATTGATGATGCTTGCAAAAGAAGTACAGGAAAACCTTTGGGATATTATACGGGGCGAGAATGAGTCTTTGGATAAGATAATTTCGGATATGGAATTTCCCTCTGCTATTGACGGATATCCCTTTAAAATCACCTGGAGAACGGACGATCCTCTTCTTATAGAGGCATCCGGAATAATAAATCAGGAGCGTTTTGATAAGTTATCTTCGTCTAAAAATATATATGAAGGAATATTAACAGGGATACATGCTGAATTATCCTATGAAAAATTCCTGCAGGAAATTGACTTTAATGTACGTATATTTCCGAAGAATAGCAGAAATGAGTATTCTTTTGGCGAATATATAGAGCTTATGATAAAAGAAAGTGAAGAGAGCAGCAGAAGAGAAGAAGTTTTCAGATTACCGGAGGTGATTGATAATATTCCTTTGGTTTATGAAGAAATGAGTGATATGCGCAGTATGATCATTTTTATAATGTTATTATTGATCTCAATCCTTTTATATTTCAGAGAAGACCAGGAATTGGATATTAAAGTAAAGAAAAGAGACCGGGAACTTATGAGGGATTATACTTCACTGGTAAATAAATTTGTACTGTTTTATTCTGCCGGACTGACTACAAGGGGTATATGGAGTAAATTATGTAAGGATTACAGGATAAGAACGGGTAATAAAGATGAAAAGAGTTATTTGTATGAAGAGATGCTTATATGTGAAGGATGGATAAATGAGGGAATGGGAGAGATAGTCGCCTATGAAAAATTTGCCGGAAGATGTGGATTGCATAAGTACAGACAATTTATAAGTCTTATCGGACAGGCCATGGGAAAAGGCAGAGAGGATCTTCTTTTAATGCTGGAATCGGAAGCTTTGGAAGCGTTTCAGGAAAGAAAAAACCGGGCAAAGGAATTAGGTGAAGAAGCGGGAACGAAATTGCTGTTTCCCATGCTTATGATGTTATTGGTAGTTCTTATTATAGTAATGGTTCCGGCATTGATTTCTTTTAGGATGTAGTAAATTAATAATTATAGAAAAGGAGAACAAAATGATACACGTTATAAGAGGATTTATGAACTTAACAAAGAGTTGTGCAAAGGATAATAAAGGGATAGGAGTTGTTGAACTTATACTTATACTGGTGGTTTTGATAGGACTTGTTGTAATATTCAGAGATCAGTTAACTTCACTGGTAAACAGTATATTTGAAAGGATAGTTAATGACAGTTCCGCTGTATAAATTGTTTTCGGATTCCTACAAGAAAGGAGAAATTACTGTATTTCTTTCGCTTATACTTGCATCATTATTGGGGCTTATGAGTGTTTTGATAGAAAGCGCAAGATTATCTTTGATGAGAATGAATATTGAGAGTGTAATGGATTCAGCTATTCATTCATGCTTTGGTGAATATGACAGGAAACTGTATGACAGATATGATCTGTTGTTCATAGACAGCAGTTATCGTGGTGAGAATAGTGCAGATATAGAAAATGTTGCAAGTCACCTGGCGGGATATATAAATGTAAATGTAGATTATACAGATACTAAAGCCAATGGAGAATGGTATAGAGAAAAATTGTGTGATGTTACCTCTAAGGGATATGTATTTGCTTCTGATAACAATGGTGAAGTGTTTAAAGAACAGGCAATGCGGTATATAGAAAAATATGCCGGATATAAAAACATAACCGGAATAAATATGAGCAGGCCTGAGATTGAAGGAATAAGAAAAACAGATTTTTTTTCCGAGTGGGATTCTTTGCTTGCCGCAGTGGATGCCTATGGCTTGCCGTTAATGAATCCGGGTAAAATAGTTCGCGGTATGGTATTAAAGCCGGAAGAATTCTTAAAGGGATGTACTCTTAATAATATTGGTTTTAAAGATATTCCGTCTAAAAGATCTCTTAATCAGGGAAATTCATTAAATAAAATTAAAAAATATCAGGGGACGGAGGATGCCTTTGTAGAATATCTTATGCAAAAATGCGGATGTTTTACAGAAAAAAATACAGATCAGCAGCTTAATGCGGAACTTGAATACATTGTTTATGGATATGACAATGACAAAGATAATATGTGCTGTGTATTGAATAACTTAATGGAAATACGGGAAAGTGATAATTTAAGGTGCATTAAAGGAGATGCGGGTAAGATGGAGCAGGCCTGGAAAAAAGCAGTTGAGATTGTCATGTTTCATATGATAGATCCGCTTTGTCCACCGGATCCTGTGCTTATCCGCCTTGTAAGGGATACTATTATTTATGCCTGGGCATATGCAGAGTCGGCAATAGACGTAAGCAGATTGTTAAACAGGGGTTTATGTCAGGTTAACAAAAGTTCTGCAGATATTAGTTTATCCTTAAGGGAATTATTGAATTTTAAGTCGAAATTAAATGGCTCCGGAGGCTCGGGTATATCATATAAAACATATATAGGTGTTTTTGTTTCACAAACAGCGGATATGTTTAGAAGGGAAAGGTGTATGGATATAATCGAAGTAAATTGCAGAGTATTTCATAATTCAAGTTTCAGAATAGATGGATGTGTGGAATATTTTGAGGCGAAAGTTAAATTAACAAGTGGATATGGCTATAGTCACGAGATCACGCGTGACTTTTATATGAATAAATAGGGTAAGGGAATATGACGGTAGCACAAAGAAAGGCTGTTAAAAAAAATTGTGACGAGGTTATGCAGACCGGACCGGGTTTGAAAGATCATCATAAGATTAAAAATATAAAACCGTCATATACCTTAACCGGAAGTCTTACGGTTGAGGCTTCTTTGGTAATTCCCATTTTTCTGTTTACCATGTTTTTAATATTATCGGTTATCAATTTATTACGTTTTCATTTAAATTTACAGGAGGCTGTTCATCAGGAAGCCAAACGGCTGTCCGTAGTTGCATATGAAAAATGGAATTTTTCAGAGGGAACAATAAAGGAAGCTGTATTATCCGGGATAGATAACAGAGTAATAAAAGTTGCAGGTGTAAAAAACGGCAGGGCGGGAATTGATTTTTCGGAAAGTAAGGTTAATAACAGAGAACTTATTGAGATAAATGCAGCATATGAGGCAGAGTTGCCATATGATTTTTTTGATCTGTTTGATTATTGTTTTGTCGCAAAATGCGTTATGCATACCTATATAGGTTATGAGAATGGATTAAGTGAGAGAACGCTTAATAAAGAGGAGGAAGAGTATGTATATGTTACTGAAACGGGAACTGTATTTCATAGAGACAGGGAATGTACTTATTTAAGGCTTTCCGTAAAAGAAGTTGATCGGGATAAAGTAAATGGATTAAGAAATAATTCCGGACATAAATATTATCCTTGTAAATCTTGTGGAAAAAAAATGGGAAACACAGTTTATATAACTTCGGACGGAACCTGTTACCATGGAAGTTTATCCTGCAAAGGTTTGAAAAGAACGGTATATTGTATTCCCATATCTCAGGTTGGGGGAAGAGGTCCTTGTTCCAGATGTGGGAAAAAACATTAAATAACAAATATTATTTATAAAAAAATTGGTGAATTGTTCATATGTGGTTTTTGGGATTATTTGTTCTTATCATATTTTGTTATACAGATCTTAGGGAGCGTGGCATCAGTCTAAGGCTTCTTGCCGCCTCCCTCATATCAGTAATTATTCTTATGATAAGTGTGAAAATATATGGTGAAAAAATAGAATTATTAAAAAGTTGTCTGGCTTATGAATTGAATATTATCAATATAATATGGGGGTTATTACCCGGGGTATTTTTACTGGTGATCAATAAGATTACAAGGGAAGCTATAGGAAAGGGTGATGTGTATGTGATTTTTTTGCTGGGATTTATGCTGGGATTTAGAAATACAATTGAACTGATCATTATCTCTATGTTGCTGACAGCAGTATTTGGTGTAGTTTATATTGTTGTTTGCGGTAAAGATAAGAAGGCCGCCCTTCCCTATATGCCTTTTTTGTTAATTGCTTTTTTGATCCTGTTATCGCGATATTTAATGGAAGGATTTATCAATACATAAATTTGGAAAGGTGACGGTAGTTAAGTGGTTAAAGTAAAGGAAATATGTATGAAACATTATATGGTTCGGGGGAGTATGACAATTGAAATGACATTACTCATGCCTTTTATATTGGGAATATTTATTTTTATAATATTCAGTGGTTTTATTTTACATGATAAATGTATTGTAAATAAAGCTTGTAGGTCAGCCGCTTTACGTGGTAGTGAAGAAAGTGATGATGATAATGCTTTAGACAGAGCTTACGAAGCAATAGATGAAGTTTTACCTGATCATCTTATCGGGAAATGGGATTATTCCACCAATATTGATATCGGAAAAGATGCGGTTAAGGTGACTTTTAAAGGGAGCGCCGAATTTGGTAAAGGGCTTTTGTATAAGCTTATTGGAGTAACGGATACGGTACATGATTATGAGTGTACCGGATACAGGGTAAATGAAGAAGAATTTTTGCGTACTAAGAAAAAATCGGGGGAAGGATATTGTTTGTAGAAACTTATGATAATGGAATAAACGGAAATTATCTTATATTGGAAAGTGATAGCTGTTCTGACGGATCATATAAGTCCCGAATGATCGTTGAGAATCATATCCCTTCTTTTTTGGATTGTAATATTTCTCGTGCTGATGGAAAAGAAAAATATATATATGACATAACATCTAAGGTTAGTCTGTATTCCTTATATGAAAAAAAAGAGATGGATCACGGTTTTATATGTAGTCTTATAAGTGCTTTAGCATCGGGGCCGGAAGCGGCAAATGAGTATCTTCTTCCCTGTGAACACCTGTTATTTGATCCGGCACATATATATGTGGATACAGGGTCGGGAAGAATTCTGTGGTGTTACTATCCTGGTTCGGAAACACTTCTTAAAGATGGCATGAATCATCTTGCAGAATATATTTTGGAAAAAGCCGATCATACCGATGATGCTGCGACTAAAATAGCATATGAACTGTATAAGCAGATAGTTAATGAAGATTATACTTTCAGAAAACTTATTTTTGATACTCAGATAAGATCAGAGGGCGATAAGGAGGAAGATGAAAATTTTATAATTCGGGAGGAAGATGATTTTTATTTGCCGGACGAAGATGATATGCCTGAAATTCCTATGTTTGGAAAGATGATCATAGGCGTATGTGCAGGTATATTGATTATAATATCGGGAGTTATCTTAACAGCGGTATTATATAAAAGCAAAGTTCTTATTGATCTTTTTAATTTGAGGGAAATGCAGATTTTTATATGTCTGACCGGAGCAATGTCTGTTTTGCTGCCGGTGCTGGTCTTGCTAAAATGGGTTATTAAAGTAGTAAAATTCAGAAAAAGACTGGAAAATGCGGAAAAAGATATAGAAGATATATATTTTTATACGTCCAACGACCGGATACAGAATTCCGATACCGGACGGCTGGAAAAAGAATCGGTTATCTTTACAAAAAAACTGGTACCAGTTCCCGGTATTATCCCGGAAAAGACTATCGGTGATACAGTAAAGCTTGTGGATGAAAACAGTTGTGAAAATGAAGGTAATGTCCGCAGGCTGGTAAGCTTTTCGGGAAAGAATTTTATTGAATTAAAGATCGATAAAAATCCTTTTGTAATAGGAAAGAAAAATAGTTTGTGTGATGGTGTGATTATAAAAGATGATGTAAGCAGAGTGCATGCAAAACTGGAATATGAAGATGGGACTTATTATATTTCGGATTTAAACAGTACCAACGGAACTTTTGTTAATGGATGCAGATTAAAAATAAATAATAAAATGAGGCTGAGTGAAAATGATGAGATTAAATTTGGGCAGGAGTTGTACTACTTTAGATGATCCGTACACTACCGTTTAAAAAAAATTTATGATATACTTTATAAGATGTCATTAAATAATATTGGAGTATATTATGAAGATCAATATTTACTATGGTGGTAGAGGAATAATTGATGATCCGACCTTGTTTGTGATCGGAAAACTTATGCAGGTATTTGATGAGCTGAATGTAAAAGTTGAAAAGTTCAATCTGTATGAGCTAAAAAATACAATAACTACGCTTCCCTCATCTATAAATGATGCTGATGGTATTATATTGGCTACAACCGTTGAATGGTATGGTGTAGGTGGTTATATGCAACAGTTTCTGGATTCCTGTTGGCTATATGGTAATAAAGAGAAATTTGAAGATACATATATGTGTCCCATTGTTATGGCTACGGTACCCGGTGAGCGAGAGGCGATGACCAATCTGACCATTGCCTGGGAATTGCTGGGAGGACTTGTATGCAATGGACTGTGTGGATATGTAGAAGATCTTGTATCATTTGAACTTAATCAGGATTATCTTAATATAATAGAGAAAAAGGCTGAAAATATATATCGTGCTATATCTCAGAAATTAAAATCTCTTCCCGCAAGTAATAAAGCCGTAAACAAGATAAGTAATGTTACCAGAAATATACCGTTAACCCCGCAGGAGTCCGAGCAACTGTCAAAATATGCTTCGGATGAGAGTTATGTACAGAAACAAAAAGAAGATATAGAAGAATTGGCAAGTCTTTTCAGGGATAAAATGGAACATATAGGAGTAGATGAAAATTCTCTTTATATTGCAGATTTTAGAGAAAGATTTAATGCTTCTGCAGCTGTAAACGGTGTGTATAAGTTTATGATAAAGGATAAAAAGAAACCATTGATCATTGAAATAAAAGACGCTTCTCTGAATTGTTATTATGGAAATTATGACGATCCCGAGGTGCTTTGTAAGATAAATGATGATGTATTAAACCGCATAGTTGCAGGACAGATGAGTTTTCAACGTGCGTTTATGTCCGGAGATATGCAGGTAAAGGGTGATTTTAAACGATTAAGGATGCTGGATCAGATATTTGATTTTTCCGAGAGTGAAAGCTAAAGGTTTATTATTTAAGGAAATTTTATTTAACAGAGGAGAATAAAATGATGAAAGATGATTGTATTTTTTGTAAATTGGCAAATGGAGTTTTTGAGACCAATGTAATATATGAGGATGATGATTTTACGGTTATTCTTGACGCTAATCCTGCGACGAAGGGCCATGCTCTTATTTTACCTAAAGAACATTATGATAATATATATGAACTGGATGAAGAGATTGCGGGAAAAGCTTTTAAACTGGCTAAAAAGCTTGCAGTGCATATGAGTGACAAATTGGGATGTGATGGATTTAATATTGTACAGAATAACGGTGAAGCTGCGGGACAAACGGTTTTTCATTTTCATATGCATCTTATTCCAAGATATAAAAATGATGCGGCAATGGTACAGTGGAAGCCCGGTAAGCCTGAAGATGATGAATTAAAGAAAATATGCGCCGAATTAAAAATTTATTGATCGAACGGCCGGAAATATTCAGGATCATTGATAAGTATTTAATCGGAATATTTCTTTATGAGTCCAAGAATGGTTTCTATGGCACTGTTTTGATCGCTTTCAGACATGGCTTTTATGTACTTTAAACGATCATCATATAATTTATTGATTGTATCAAAAAGAAGTGTATCATTTAGGATATCTTCTGTAAGTACCATTGAATACCCTTGTTTTTTGAAGGATTCGGCATTAAGAAGCTGATCTCCTCTACTGCTTTTAGAGGGAAGAGGTATAAGAAGGTTGGGTTTTTTGAGGGCCAGTAATTCGCAGATAGCATTTGCTCCGGCTCTGGAGATAACTATATCACTTAAGGCAAATAAATCCTTTAATTCTTCTTTTATATATTCATATTGTTTGTAACCGGAGATATTATTTAAGGAATCATCACTTTTCCCTTTGCCGGTAAGATGAATAATATTATATTTTTTAATAAGTTCAGGCAGTATATTTCTGATGGCTTTATTTACATTGGCTGCACCTAAGGAACCGCCGATTACGGTTATTACAGGTTTTTTATCATTAAATCCTGTGAAATTCCGTCCTTTTTGGGGATCGCCTTTAAGTAATTCTTCTCTTATGGGAGAACCTGAGAGAACGGCTTTATCGGCCGGTAATAAAGATAAGGTTTCCGGGAAATTACAGCAGATTTTTTCGGCAGATCCAAAACAAAGTCTGTTTGCGAGACCCGGAGTCATATCCGATTCATGGATTATTGCCGGAACCTTATTTTTTTTGGCAGCGATTACTACCGGTACGGAAACAAAGCCTCCTTTACTGAAGATAATATCAGGTTTTATTTTTTTGATAAGTTTATTCGCTTCGCTAAAGCCTTTTAATACGCGAAAAGGATCGGTAAAATTGCGAAGTGAAAAATATCTTCTGAGTTTACCGGAGGATATGCCATGGTAGGGAATACCAATGTCATTTATCAGATTCTTTTCTATACCATCATATGATCCGATATATTCAATATCAAAACCAAGGTTTTTAAGAGAGGGTATTAAAGCAATATTAGGGGTAACATGGCCGGCGGTACCGCCACCTGTAAGGATTATTTTTTTCATGCTAAGCTCCGGATTTAATTAAGTAATACGAAATATTCTTTTACAAATATAACCATATGATTGTAGCATAATTTATTTACAGGGTCAAAATTAAAAGAGCAGATATTTTATCATCTGCTCTTTTAATCCATAAAATAGATCCATATTATTTATAATGATATGTAAAACATTTATTTAAAGTATCTTTCAAGCAGTCCTTTAAGTGCTTTACCATGTCTTGCTTCGTCTCTTGCCATTTCATGTACCGTATCATGGATAGCATCAAGGTTATTTTTCTTAGCGCATGTAGCAAGATCCACCTTACCCTGAGTTGCTCCGAATTCGCAATCAACTCTCCATGCAAGGTTTTCCTTTGTTGAAGCTTTCATGTTGGGTTCAAGCTCTTCGCCGAGGAGTTCTGCAAATTTAGAAGCATGATCGGCTTCTTCGTAAGCAGCTTTTTCCCAATATAATCCGATTTCCGGGTAACCTTCACGATGAGCGATACGAGCCATGCATAGATACATACCTACTTCCGAACATTCTGCTGTAAAATTAGCCTTAAGCTGGTCGAGAATATAATTCTTGACTTCATCGGTAATATCGGGGTTGTTTTTAACGGTTTTTGCATAGATGCCATATTCATGTTCTGCAGCAAGGGTGATATCACCTTCGACTGCCTTAAATTTATCCGGACCTACTCCACAGACAGGACATTTTTCCGGAGGTGTATCTCCCTCATAGATATAACCACATACCTGACATACAAATTTCATTTTTGATCTCCTTTCATTAAATGCCAAAGACTCTCTTTGATTTGAATTATCATATAAATATCTTAATACGTATTTCACCCTGTCATTGGTAAAATAATGTATATCATTATTGTATATTAAATTTGATTTTAGTCAAATGATTTTTTGAAAATAACAAATAAATGACATTTTTTTAACAAATTTCTATATGAATTGCATTAAATGTGATATACTAATCTGATGAAGAGAAAATATAAAACTACTATTTTAATACTATTCAATATGGCTATATCAATTGTTGCAACAATTGTTATATTTATCATAGATACCTATATGTGTTATAAACATTTCAGTCTTTACAGACCGGAAGTAACAGTTGCTCAAAGAGTAATTAATTATGCTATATTATTAATTTTATTTATCGGTGTTTTCACAGCAGACACATTTCTTGTATATATGGTCTATAAACATTGGATAATACCGGTTAAAAGACTTAATAATGCCATAGAGAGGGTTTATGAGGGAGAACTTGATTTTGAAGTAAAAGCAGAAGGAAATGATGAAATTTCCATAATGATAAATAATTTTGATAATATGCGAAAACGGCTTAAGGAATCGGAGGAGGAGAAGAACAGAGCTTTCAGGGAACAGCAGGAAATGATAAGTAATATATCGCATGATCTTAAGACACCCATTACGTCAATAAGAGGATATGTTGAAGGTATTATGGATGGGGTTGCCGACACACCTGAAAAGAGAGATAAGTATCTGAAAACTATATATAATAAAACTAATGATTTAAATTATCTTATTAATGGTTTAAACATTTATTCAAATCTGGATATAAATAAGGACACTTCTTATAATTTTCATCTTATAAATGTCAGAGAGTACTTTAGGGATTGTGCGGATGAACTGGAAATAGATCTTGGTGTGGAAGGTATCGAATTTGAATATAAAAATAATGTACCGGAGGATACCATGGTCGTCGCAGATCCGGAGCAGTTAAAGCTGGCAGTGGGTAATATTGTAGGTAATTCCGTGAAATATATGGATAAGGCAGAAGGAAAAGTGTCGCTTTGTGTGTCTGATATGGAAGAGTCTGTGAAGGTGGAACTTTCAGATAACGGGGCGGGAATAGCTGATGAAAATCTGACTAATATATTTGAACGCTTTTTCAGAGCGGATACGGCCAGAAGTCTTTCGAAACCGGGAAATGGTATCGGTTTGGCAATAGTTAAGCAGATAGTTGAAAAGCATGGGGGATATGTATGGGCAACAAGTAAATTAGGTATTGGGACAACTATTCATTTCGTAATAAAAAAATATTTAGAATAATTTTATATTTTCGGCGTAAATAAATGGTATAATTATGCTTTAAATGTGTTTAATACGGAGGAAATATTGATGGGGAAAATTTTGATAATTGAGGATGAAGAAGCAATAGCTGAATTGCAAAAGGATTATCTTGAATTATCCGGGTATGAGGTAAATATTGAAGGAGATGGAGTAAAGGGTCTGGGAAATGCTTTGGAAAATGAGTATGATCTGATCATATTGGATATAATGCTTCCGAATATGGATGGTTTTACGGTGTGTAAGGAAATTCGCAGAGTTAAGGAAATTCCGGTTATAATGGTTTCCGCAAAGAAAGAGGATATTGATAAAATAAGAGGTTTGGGTCTGGGAGCTGATGATTACATTACTAAGCCCTTCAGTCCCTCTGAACTGGTAGCGAGAGTAAATGCACATTTAACCAGATATCAGCGGCTGATAAGTAATAGTATTGGAAATAACGAAGTGATCGAGATCCGGGGACTTAAAATAGATAAAACGGCAAGACGGGTTTATGTTGACGGAAATGAAAAGATTTTTACCACTAAAGAGTTTGATCTTCTTACTTTTCTTGCAAGCAATCCGAATCATGTATATACGAAGGAAGAATTATTCAGAAATATCTGGGATATGGAGACCATAGGTGGTATTGCTACTGTAACTGTACATATAAAAAAAATCAGGGAAAAAATTGAAGTTGATACAGCCAAGCCTCAATATATAGAAACTATATGGGGGGTAGGATATAGATTTAAATTATAATGGATATATCCATCCTTGGAGTTGGAGGATGTACTAATGAAAGATTACAGAAAAAGAATTTTTAATATTATAGAAATAGGAAATAAGGATGATAAACCAAGTGCATTGTTTGATAGATTTATAGTGGTTGTCATCTTTATTAATTTAGCGGTAACGCTGGCTCAAACCTTTGAACAGTTATCGAAATATTCGGTGGTTTTAAACACGATCGAGTTAATAACAATAGTAATTTTTTTGATAGAATATATATTGAGATTATATACAGCGGATTATCTTTATCCAAATGAAAAAAAAGGCAAAGCACAGATAAAATTTATTCTTTCTGTTTATGGGCTTATAGATCTATTTTCAATCATACCATACTTCCTGCCCTTTATCTTTCCGTCCGGAGCGGTGGCATTCAGGATATTCAGGGTTATAAGAATATTCCGCTTATTTAAGATAAATGCCCAATATGATGCATTTAATGTTATAACATCAGTTCTTAATGAGAAAAAAAATCAGCTGATATCTTCTATGTGTATGATCCTGATCTTAATGACGGCTTCATCTTTGTGCATGTATAGTTTAGAGCATGAAGCACAGCCCGAACAATTTAAAAATGCTTTTTCCGGTATATGGTGGTCGGTTTCTACTTTGTTGACAGTAGGGTATGGTGACATTTATCCTGTAACTGTAGCCGGTAAAATAATGGCCATAATTATATCTTTTTTGGGAGTTGGTATGGTTGCTATTCCGACAGGTATAATCTCTGCCGGATTTGTTGAACATTATACCGAAATGAAGGTAATGGGGAGTGCAGTTGATGAATCCGGGATTGAATATATAACAATAAGGATTAAAAAAGACAGTGGATGGATCGGATTGGGGATAGAAGAAGTGCATTATCCTCCCGAGATGTTTCCGGTGATGGTTTTAAGGGAAAATGAAAGGCTTCCGATAAATGAAGTTTCTTCCTTTCAGGAAAATGATGCATTAGTACTTGCAGTAAATTCTATCAGTTAAAGATATACAAATATTTGATAAAAGACAAAGCCTGGAATAGTGCGTATTTCAGGCTTTGTCTTTTTATGTTTTATAAATAAAAAATATGGAAAAATTAATCCATAAGTTAATAATTTCGTTTTGTAAAGCAAGAAATTGCCGCAGAGAAAAGCGAGCCGGCACAGAAGCAGAAATAGTACTGTGGATAATATGCATATAATCTAGTTTTAACATCATAATGAAAAATATGGTAACGTAACGTTATTTTTCTTGTTTTAATCCTGCTTTATTCGCTTTATAAAGGATGCATGTCCGTACTTGTCATATACCTTCGCGTACTCATAATGGCGTTCGTTATTATTTTGATCCGGAGGGATATTTTTTGATGAAAGTCCCTTGTATTTATCTATTACTTCATTAATTTTTTTTATACTTAGGGAAGGTGAACCGAGATAGCTTTTAATCTGATCGGAGGTATATCCTTTGTCATATAAATGACGAATGGAATCACCGTAGGCAGAGTCAAAGGCAAAGTCGGATAAAGCTTTTTTAAAATAACTATCGTTTTCAAACATGCCGGGAAAGTCTCCTTATCTTGTTTGGAAGTATTATACATGCTATACTTTTGTATTATTAACATAAAGTCATATACTTTTACAGTATTTGTATCGGAGAGAAAATTGGATAAGATAAGAAAGGTTTTTAAATATTTTATAAGAGAAGAAATAGATTTACAATTTAGATTGATTAACATAATATTGGTCATTGGTACCATAGCTCTTTTTATAAGTCTGGTTTTTGATTTTATAGTGGGAACGGGAACAAGGACATATTGGATATTATGTATGCTCATTGTTTCTTTTATTATTTCCTTATATATAGCTAATGTTAAGAACCGCCCGAATGATGCCGGAATAGTTCTGGGAGTAGTTACCAATTTCTTTATTATGCCCATACTGTATTTTGCTGAGGGGGGTAAAGAATCGGCAATGCCTCTGTGGCTTGTATTGAGTGCATTGTTTATATGGTTGATAGTTAAAGGCAAGGCAGTCGTTATTATATATATTATAGATGTGGTCATATATGGTGGGATCATAATGCTGGAATATTATAATCCCGAATGTGTGAAAAGAATGGCAGACCGTAAAGCGGAATTTGTAGATTATATTTTTGGAATATCGGCAGTTGTTCTTATATTTGGTCTTATTTTTAAATTTCAGCAAAAAATATATGAGGATAAAAAGAGAGAACTTGAAGATAAAGAAAAGGAATTACAAAAAGCCGTTGAGGAGCTGGCATCGGCGAATGAAGCCAAAAGCACATTTCTTGCCAGAATGTCTCATGAAATAAGAACACCTATAAATACCATAATAGGTATGAATGAAATGGTCTTAAGGGAGAGTACTGAAAAAGATATATTATACTATTCTTCAAATATAGAAACATCTTCTGAGCTCTTGCTTTCCTTGATAAAAGATATCCTTGATTTTTCAAAAATAGAATCCGGTCTTATGAAGATTGTACCGGATGAATACGAAATCCATTCGCTGCTGGAAGCTTGTTATAAGATGCATGAAATGCGGGCAAAGAATAAAGGAATAGAATTCGAACTTTCAGTTAGTGAGAAACTACCGGCGAAATTGCTTGGGGATGAATTGAGAATAAGACAGATAATAACCAATCTTATTACAAATGCAATTAAATACACCGATAAAGGATCGATCCGGTTTACGGTAGATTATAAAAATACAGGAAACAATAAGATAAATCTTATTGTGAAAGTAAAAGATACCGGGAGGGGAATATCGGAGAAGGATATAGACGGTATATTTGATTCCTTTCAAAGAGCGGATGAAAAGCATAATCGAAATATTGAGGGAACCGGTCTGGGACTTGCGATAACCAAACAGCTTACGGAACTAATGGGTGGTTCCGTAAAAGTCGAAAGTAAAATCAATAAAGGTTCGGAGTTTACGGTGATCATACCTCAAACGGTTATTTCCGAGGAAGGGGTAGCAAATATAAATAATAAATCCGAGAATAATAATAAAGGTAAAAATTATCGGGAAAATTTTATCGCTCCGGATGTTAATATACTGGTGGTTGATGATGTAAAAGTTAATTGCAGGATAGTTAGATTGTTGCTGAAAAAAACAGAAGTTAATATCGATGAGGCAAACAGTGGAAAGGAATGTATTGAAAAATATAATAACAACCATTATGATATTATACTGCTGGATCATATGATGCCTGAAATGGATGGAATAGAAACCTTGAATGAATTAAAGAAGACAGAGCGTTATAATAATGAAAAAACACCGGTGGTAGCACTTACCGCAAATGCCCTGGTCGGTGCTCAGGAGGAATATCTTGCTGCCGGTTTTAAAGATTATCTTACAAAGCCTGTTCAGGGAGATGAACTCGAGAAGGTTATACTTAAATATTTACCCAAGGAATTGGTGACAAGGAGAGGATTGGAAGATGATAGTATGTCCTAATTGTGGGGCTAATTTAAAATTTAACCCTAAAAGTCAGAAAATGTACTGTGGTTTTTGCGAGAGTGAATTTGATCCGAAGCAGTTTGATATAGATAATGATGCTGAGGAACAAAAACCGGTATCCGAAGAATACGGAAATGAAGAGGCGCAGAAGGAAGAAGGATTAGAAGATTCTTTTGATGCCACTGTATTTACCTGTCCTCAGTGTGGAGGCGAAATAATGAGTGTTGATGAAAATACGGTGGCGGCGTTTTGCAGCTTCTGCGGAGCATCAACTATTCTTTCCGCCAGACTTGTAAAAGGCAAACGACCGGAATATATAATTCCTTTTGAAAAAACAAAAGAAGATTGTAAGGGGGCCTACAGAAAGGTTATATCCAGAGCACTTTTTTTACCGAAGGAATATAAGAGTGAAGAATATATAGACGGATTCAGAGGTATATATATGCCCTATTGGGCCTATGATGTAATGCAAAGCGGACAAGTAAATCTATATGGAGAAAGGTCTCACAGGTCAGGCGATTATATTTTGACCGATCATTACAGTCTGACCGGAAATATTGATGCTCAATATAAAGGATTAAGCTATGATGCTGCATCTTCATTTTCGGATGTTATCAGTGAAGCGTTGGGCCCCTTTGATATTTCCAAAAGAGTTCCTTTTGAAACTTCATATATGAGCGGATTTTATGCAGATATCGCAGACGTTGATAAAGGCGTGTATTCAGGTGATGCAGCTGCATTTTGTTATGAAGAGTCTCTTTCAAGGATAACGGCAGAAACCCCGGAATTTCGAAAATATAAAGTCAAAGAAGGCGGAGAAAGAGGAAAAAGTTATCCGGGAAGAGCTTTTAGCTCAAAAACCGTAGGATGGCATGAGTCTTTGTATCCGGTTTGGTTTTTGTCCTATCGAAACGGAGACAGGGTTACTTATGCAACCGTAAACGGACAAACCGGAAAGGTTGTGGCGGATCTGCCCGTAGATATAAAAAAATATCTTATAGCTTCCGGAGTTATGGCAGTTATCATTTTTGTTTTATTAAATACTTTTCTTGTTTTGAAACCATCTAATCTTTTGCTGATAGCGGTATTCTTAACGGCTATTGTTTTGATGATAAATCTGTCACAATGGAAAAGTATTGGGAATATTGAAAAAGGTGTAGGAGACAAAGGACTTCAATATATAAACAGAAAAAAGACCTCCGCAAAAGGCGGGAAAAAGAATAATAATACACCGGAATCTGTTACGGAATCTGATGCTGTGAGAGAATATAAGGGAACAGCGGCAAGTGTCGCAGGTATAATATCGGTAGTTATTTCATTGATTATGATCTTCTTTTTGAAAACTGTAAGTGATGTTCCTTACTATTTGCTTACGATAGCCGATGCTGTGATCTTTGGAATATTATTCAGATATACCCTGTTGTATTACAACCTTATAGCTACCCGTAAACTGCCGCAGTTTAACCGACAGGGAGGTGATGACCGTGCATAGAATATTACAGGTTGAGGATAGGATTAAAGAGTTTTATAAAGGTATTTTTTGTTGTTCGGTTATGATGTTCATTATTATGTTGGTTGTTATTCTCGGAGTTCTTCCGGTAAGCGCGGCCGAAAATATACAGTACACCAGGGTGGCGGAATATGAAGATTATATTATCTGCTCAAATGATATCAACGGTTATGAAATTTTGATCGATGATAAGGCGGGCTTATTAAGTGATGAAGAAGAGGATGCTTTGATCCAATATATGGTCAATTGTTCCGAAAATGGTTTTGTGCTTTTAGTTACGGAAAATAATAATAAGTATGGAAGTGCTTACAGTTATGCCCGGAATTATTATGATTCCATGATACCGGAAGAGAGCGGAGTACTATTCCTTATAGATATGGATACAAGACAGCTTTTGTTTTACAGTGAGGGTGATTATCATTACGAGTTAAGTGATTCCACGCTGGATATTATAGGTGACAACATATACAGATATGCAACAGATGAAAAATATTATGATTGTGCAAAGGAAGGATTTATTGAAATATCAGATGTGCTTAACGGGAAACGTATAGCAGCGCCCATGAAATACATATCCAATGTCTGTCTTGCGATTTTGCTGGCACTGATAATCAATTACTTTTTTGTAAGAGTTGTATCCGGAAAAAATAAGGCTTCCGGTTCGGAGATACTTCGAAACATAGAGAGCAGGTTTAAATTCACTAATCCTTCGGTCAGGTTTATGTATCAGGACAAAACTTATTCTCCCAGGAGTTCCGGGTCGGGAGGGGGGTCTTCCGGCGGAGGAGGCGGAGGAGGTAGCTCATCCGGAGGTCATTCTTTTTAGAGTAAAGCTTTGATAATGGGTTTTGGAAAGAACAAATAGGAAAATGAAGAGAAATTACAAGTTTTTGATAAGTTATGATGGCAGCAGATATCAGGGGTGGGAACATCAGCCGAATACGGAAATGACCATACAGGGTAAGCTGGAAACAGTTTTAAGCAGAATGACAAATGAGGAGGTTGTACTTACCGGTGCAGGAAGAACGGATGCCGGGGTACATGCTTTGGCGATGGTAGCCAATACCTTTCTTACAACGGATATGACGGAGACTCAGATCAGAGATTATATGAACAGGTATCTTCCGGAGGATATATGTGTTAAGGAGGTCAGGATTGCTTCCGACCGTTTCCACAGCAGATATAATGCGACGGGAAAAACTTATCGATATACCTGTTTTACAGGCCCGTTAAAACCTGTATTTGACAGGAAATATGTATATTATATAGAAGAAGTTCCCGATATCGAGGCTATGAAAGCAGCGGCAGCAATTCTTGCAGGTGAGCATGATTTCAGAAGTTTTTGCTCAAATCCGAGAATGAAAAAATCAACAGTAAGAGAAGTGGACAGGATTGATATAGAAAAAAAGGGAGCTTATTTGACTTTTACATATCATGGAAGTGGTTTTCTCCAGTATATGGTTAGGATATTGACAGGAACCCTGCTGGAGGTGGGTTTTGGGAAAAGGTCTGCCGCGAGTATGAAGGAACTGCTGGAGGCAAAAGACAGAAAATTAGCCGGAGCAACAGCTCCGGCTATGGGTTTGACAATGATAAAAGTTGATTATGATTGAAGAAAATAACTTTTGAGATAATCGGTTAGTATACCCGCTGCAATCTTGTGGGATTCATATCCGGGATGCTCACGGGCTCCTACGGTATCCTTATTTATGCTTGGAAGCATCAGATATTTGATATTATTATCACCGGTTTCATTAATATATCTTTTAACAGCATCGGATAAAATGAGGGAAAGATCATAACCGAGCATTCCGTAAAGCCATACGATATGGGATGTCGGGTTGTTTTTTCTTATAAGCTTTATAAAATCTACGGTAGCCTGAATGATACTTTCACAATCCTCTTCCAGGTAAGTTCCGTCATCGTTTTTTCTCAGTTTATACACTTCTTTTGTGTCCGGATCGATAAAGGGTGGCTGGTTAAAGCCTGAAGCATCGTTGGTTCCCAGATTTACAATAATGGCATCGGGAATAAAGGAGGCAAAATCATGATCTTTATCCGAGCCGTATTTTTTGTTTTCTTCCCCTGCGGCAAGTCCGCATTGTTTTTCATAATATTTGGATATTATATGTCTTCTGTCATTATCCCAGCCGGAATAGATACCCCATCCGCCCTGAGAGATCACTCTGCATTCCGCATTAAGGGCCTTGCAGGTTAGATTTGCATAAGTTTTGCTGTAACTCATACAATAGCTTGTCCAGTCTTCGTCGGATTTTGCCCCGTAGGTACCTTCTCCGGAGGTTATTGAATCGCCTATAAACTCAAGTTTATGATCATAATAAGGAGGTGCCATAAACAGTCCGTCGGTCCAAAGGCCTTTTATTAAGATCCTGGAATCGGGATCCTCCGTCATAGCCTGGAGTTCGCGGTAGAATTTAACACGCATGGTCCGCCCTGAGGAAATTCCTCTGAACAGGCAAATATCATGTTTTCCTTTATTTACCATAAATCTGCTTATAAGCACGTTATTCAGCTCTATTGCGGCCCAGGGCTCCATGAAACTGAAATCGGCTTCGATATCAAGCCATAATTCGGTGCCGGTAATGTTCATTTCGATTCCCTGATTGTTGGAAAGTAAGGCTATTAGCTTTGAATCGGGATCCATACGTCCGTGAAGTTTTATGTTATATAGTTCCTCGGCTTTGTAATAATTTAGATTTTCGTGCATTTTGCTTTTACCCCTTATTAAGAATGTAGTATTTAAGAAGGATCATTTGTTACCTTTTGTTATTTTACACTTAAAGTGATAATAATTAAAGCATATTATACAAGATAATATAGCTTTATTTTTCTTGTAATGGTGATTATATACATGTATAATTGTAATTGTGACTTAATAAACAATATGTTCATTATAAGTAATTAAGGAAGAAGGTAACGAATATGGAAAGATTGATAGGAACTGTTTCAAGGGGAATAAGGGGACCTATTATACGCCAGGGAGATGATCTTGTTGACATAGCGGTAAGCAGTATAATGGACGCAGCAGCAAGTGAAGATATTAAAATCAGAGACAGGGATATAATCGCGTTGACGGAATCTGTCGTAGCCAGAGCTCAGGGAAATTATGCATCAGTGGCAGATATAGCGGATGACGTCAGGGCAAAGACCGGAGGAGGAACCGTCGGAGTGATTTTTCCGATATTGTCCAGAAACAGATTTGCAATATGCCTTAAGGGAATTGCAATGGGATGCCGCAAGGTGGTTCTTATGCTGAGTTATCCAAGTGATGAGGTCGGTAATGCCCTGCTTAGTTATGATCAATTGGATGAAGCAAATATTAATCCCTACAGTGATGTGCTTTCCCTTGAGAGATATCGCGAGTTGTTCGGTGATAATAAGCATGAATTTACAGGTGTTGATTATGTTGATTACTACTCAAATATAGTACGTGAAGCGGGAGCAGATATAGAAATTGTGTTTGCAAATCAGGCTAAAACAATACTTGATTATACCGACTGTGTTATAACCTGTGATATCCATTCCAGGGTAAGGACCAAAAGGCTTCTTAAAAATGCCGGAGCAAAGACGGTTCTCGGACTTGACGATATCCTTAATGCTCCGGTTAAGGAAAGTGGATATAATGAAAAATATGGCCTTTTGGGTTCGAATAAATCTACCGAAGACAGGGTAAAACTATTCCCGAGGGATTGTCAAAATCTGGTGGAAGATATTCAGAAGCAGATGCTTTCGCTTACCGGCAAGCATGTTGAAGTAATGGTATACGGTGATGGTGCATTTAAAGATCCCAAGGGTAAAATATGGGAGCTTGCCGATCCGGTGGTATCTCCTGCCTATACGGACGGACTTGTGGGAACTCCCAATGAACTTAAATTAAAATATCTTGCCGATAATGATTTTAAACATTTAAGCGGCCAGGAGCTTAAGGATGCCATACAAAACAGTATTCGCAAAAAGGATAAGGACCTTAAGGGTAATATGGCATCTCAGGGTACTACGCCAAGACAGCTTACGGATCTTATCGGTTCGCTTTGTGATCTGACCAGTGGTTCGGGAGATAAGGGTACGCCGTTTATTCTGATACAGGGATACTTTGATAATTTTACCGATTAGGGTGTAATGGTGTTTAGGCTAGTTAATTTTTTGAAAATATGTTATTATATCGGTGATGAGTACTAAATTATTAGCATGAGGTTATAAAAATGATATTATTTGTGGGAATTGTGTTTATTGTAATAGTGGTAGCAGTGGTGGTTTCTGCAGTGACTTCTGTCATTTCGGCTGTTGCGGCAGAAGAAGATATAGAAGATTAAGTTACGAAAAGCGGATAAATGAAGTTATATCCGGCGGTAGGGCTGTATGAATAAAGAGTATACAATAAATTGTAAAAAAGATGAGACGGTGCTTGAAGCGTTGCGGCGTCAGGGGATCACCATAAGGGCGTTCTGTAATGGAAGGCATTCCTGCGGAAAGTGTAGGATCATGCTTGATGAAGAGAACATGAGTGAAGTTACCTACGAAGAAATGTATCTTCTTACGGATGAAGAGAATGCTATGGGTGCGCGGCTTGCCTGTTTTGTTAAGCCCGACGGTGGGGATGTTGATTCCCTGAAGGTTACAGTGCTTGACATGCTTGAAAGTGAAGCGCCTATACAAACGGGTACAGGTGATCTGTCTATGTCTTTTAGTATAGGTGATCTGTCATTTGTTGCCATAGATATCGGAACCACAACAATAGCGGCAAAGATGATAAAGGGCGGGGAAGTGATATATACCGCTTCAAGGATGAATTCTCAATGCAGCTACGGAGCGGACGTTATTTCAAGAAGTGAATCTGCAATAAAAGGTTATGCGGAAGAGCTAAGCAATTGTCTTATGGATGATATAAATGCCATCATAGATGAACTTCCGGAAAATCCCGGTAATGTTATTATTTCCGCAAATACTACTATGATACATTTGCTCATGGAATATCCTTTGGCTGAGATGATAAATTATCCTTTCAGACCATATTATACGGGATGGCATAAAAAGAATTTTATGATGGATTCGGGAAAGATACTTCCCTGGACCATTCTCCCGAATCTTTCCGCATATATCGGCGGTGATGTTGTTTCCGGATTGTATTTCTGTGATTTTACCGAGACGGATAAGGTAAATCTCTTTATCGATCTTGGTACCAACGGAGAGATGGCTATAGGAAACAGGCAGCGTATATTAACGGCTTCGGCAGCTGCGGGTCCGGCTTTTGAAGGTACTCGTTTGAATGTTGCGACGGATGTTATAAAATGTATGGCTGATCTTAGGAGAAACGGTATTATTGATGAGAATGGTTCGCTTAAAGATCCGTATTTTGATGAAGGCTATAATTATAAAAACAGTGGTATGAATGATTATGTAACGCTGTATCAGAAGGATATAAGAGATATACAGATGGCTAAATCCGCTATTAGGGCAGGTATTGAGATCCTTATGAAGAAATACGGAGTTACGGCATTACAGGTTAACAAGTTATATCTGGCCGGCGGAATGGGTCATGGTCTTGATATTCATAGTGCTGTTGAAATAGGTCTGTTGCCCAAAGAACTGGAGTCAAAGACCGTGCCTGTGGGGAATTCATCCCTGGCCGGCAGTATTAAATACGGTAACAGCGGATTTGATGATTCCGATATTGAGAAGATAATATCCGTAAGCGAAGAGGTTCTGCTTAGTAATGAGAAGGAGTTTTCGGGTTTGTATTACGAATATATGCAGTTTTGAGGAATTTCCTTAAGACACAATATATAGTATTTAAATAAATTTTTGAATAAATATGTTGTATAATCCTATAAGGGTATGTTATTATTTTATCGGTGCGGAATTTTAAAGTTTTGCACCGATATATTATTTTATTATTATCAGAAGGGAGAATGTAGGATGAAGAAATATGTAGCTGAGTTTATTGGTACCCTGGTGCTTGTTTTCATGGGTTGCGGTACCGCTATGTTGGTTGGCTGTGACAGCAGCTATGGATGCGGATATATTCTTACTGCGTTCGCGTTTGGCCTCGTTATTGTAGGTATGGCTTATTGTGTGGGAAATATATCGGGATGCCATATCAATCCGGCTGTATCTTTGGGAGTATTTATGACAGGCGGAATATCCGGACGTGATTTTGGTGGATATGTTGTATCCCAGTGTCTTGGATCGCTTGTAGGAACCGCATTACTTGCAGCGGTATTCGGTCTTGGCGGTGTTACAGATATGACAGGAGGATATGGTTCAAACGGTCTTGCCGGAGTAAACGGTAATGCTTTTGCGGGACTTTTGGTTGAGGTCATCCTTACTTTTATATTTGTTATGACGATCCTTGGCGTTACATCAAAGAAGGCATCGCATGGTTCTTTTGGAGGAATTGTTATTGGTTTTACATTGGTTCTTGTTCATATTCTTGGAATAGGCTTGACCGGAACGTCTGTAAATCCTGCAAGAAGCTTAGGCCCTGCTATTTTCGCCGGAGGAAGTGCTTTGTCAAGTTTGTGGGTATTTATCGTAGGTCCGCTTGTTGGTGCGGCACTTGCGGCAATTGTTTATAAGTTCCTTGAGAAGGATGACGAAGAAAAAACAGAGGAATAAAATATTCCTTAAATAGAGTGGAAATGGTATTGACTAAGCTACGATGATAAGATGAGTATTGTATATGGTTTTATATTAATACTTAATTGCGGTAAATCCGTAAGGGAGCTTAAGGGGTTATTCCATATTGGTATATAATAGAAGAAGGCTTCGTATTTTGAAGCCTTCTTTTTATTATGCAATTTATATGTTTTTATTTTATATTTAAGCTGTCGATAGAGATATCTTCGGGATCGTTTAAACGGGGATCCTTCATCTTTTTAAATTCTGTCGGAGTGCATCCTTTTATTATCTTGAACATACGCATAAACGAAGAAATGCTGTTATACCCGGATTTAAGAGCCACCTCACTAAGGCTTATTTTGTGATCCAGCATAAGCTTTTCGGCGTAATGGATTTTTTTTAGATTAACGTATTTGTAAAATGAAATATTGGTAAATTCCTTAAATAAACGGCTGAAATGGTATTTGGAAAAGCCGGTCATCTTAGCCATATCATCGAGACATAATTCTTCTGTACAATGATCGTTTATATATTCACAAATATAAGATATTTTATTTGTGTATTCCTGCTGCTTAAAGGGCGATATACAGCTGAATCTATCAGGATCGTTAGTGAAGTCGCGTCCTAAAATAAGAAACAGAGTCAGAAGCTTTGTATAGATTGCCAGATTTTTAAGGGGAGTATTTGATAAATATTCCCGTTTGATATCCAATAGGATATTTTTGGCCTGTTCATGTATTGCCGGAAAGGTTTCCGGTGTGATCAAAAGAGCGGGTTGTATAAAAGGGAAAAGGGAATCCAGTTCTTTATACATATTTAAAAGTTTCATATCTGCCTGAAAGATTATGCGTTTACCCTGGGAAGCATGGAGATGATGCAGGGTGCAGGGCGCTATAATGATAATGTCGTTGACCTTCAAAACATATGAAAGACCGTTGCATTCCAGTTTATATTCACCTTCCTGCGGCATTATGATCTCAATGGGAGTGTGCCAGTGGGTGGGGTATTCCTCGTATTTTTTATTATCATAAAGCATCAGATAAGAGTCATTTTTAAAGTCTACGGTTTCTTCGATGCCGTTAAGTATTTTGATCATTTATACACCTGCTTTTTGATTATTAAAACTTGCTATTGTATTAATTCGAAAACAAAGTACTTAGTATAGTCAAAATATACATTAATCACTGAAAAAAATCAAATATTTTATAAAATTTTAAGCGAAATCGGAACCTTTAGTACCCCCGGAATTTAAAAATTAACAGATTTTTATTTGGAATTTCGCAAGAATTGATAATAAAAATCAATTTGTTATTGTATCGGATGAAAAAAAGAGTATAATCAATAATATACGCATCATTTTTTGCGGCAAAATTCAGTTTGGTATGATATTGCAGGTTGTGATAAGAGGAATTTTATGAATAGAGAAGAAGCTAGGAAAAAAGCTGTAGAATTGGTAGAAAAAATGACAGTGGAAGAGAGGGCAAGTCAGTTAAGATATGATTCGCCTGCAATAGAGCGACTTGGTATTCCGGCATATAATTGGTGGAATGAGGCTCTTCACGGAGTCGCAAGAGCGGGACAGGCTACGGTTTTTCCCCAGGCAATAGCTATGGCTGCGACCTTCGATGATGAACTTATAAAGGAGGTAGGAGAGGCTGTATCTGTTGAAGCAAGAGCAAAATATAATGCAGTATCCGCAGAGGGAGACAGGGATATATATAAGGGTCTTACCCTGTGGTCACCTAATGTTAATATATTCAGGGATCCCAGATGGGGAAGAGGGCATGAGACTTTTGGGGAGGATCCATATCTGACTTCCAGGATGGGGGTTTCTTATGTTAAAGGTCTGCAGGGAGATGGTGAGTATTTAAGGACAGCGGCTTGTGCAAAGCATTTTGCGGTTCATTCAGGTCCTGAGGCTATCAGACATGAATTTAATGCAAAGGTAACCGGGAAGGATATGAGGGAGACCTATCTTCCTGCGTTTGAAGAATGTGTTAAAGAAGCTAAAGTTGAAGCTGTAATGGGAGCTTACAATCGTACAAACGGAGAACCTTGTTGTGCTCATACGGAACTGATGGAAAATATACTTCGTAAAGAATGGGGATTTGAAGGGCATTATGTGTCTGATTGCTGGGCAATAAGGGATTTTCATGAGCATCATATGGTTACAAAGACCATGGAGGAATCTGCAGCTCTGGCATTAAAAAAGGGCTGTGATGTTAATTGTGGTAACACATATCTTTATCTTATGCAGGCATATAAGGACGGTTATATTACGCAAGAGGATATAACTCTGTCTGCTGTCAGATTATTTACTACCCGGTTTATGTTGGGCTTGTTTGATCCAAATGAATATGATTCCATACCCTATGAAAAAGTTGAGTGTTCAAAGCATTTGGAACTTTCGGAGAAAGTGGCAGAGAAATCAATGGTCCTGCTTAAAAATGATGATTTTCTACCCCTTGATAAAAAGGGCATAAAAACATTGGGAGTTATTGGACCCAATGCAAACAGCAGAATGGCACTTATAGGAAATTATCATGGAACGGCATCAAGATATACAACTATACTTGAAGGAATACAGGATGAAGCGAAAGAGGATTTCAGGGTTTTGTTTTCCGAGGGAGCTCATCTTTATAAAGACAGGGTAGAGCATCTGGCTCTTGAAAATGACAGGCTTGCAGAAGCGAAGGTGGTTGCAAAACATTCGGATGTGGTTGTTCTTGTGTTGGGATTGGATGAAACCCTTGAAGGGGAAGAGGGGGATACCGGTAATCGTTATGCTTCGGGAGATAAAACAAGTCTTGATTTTCCTGACTCTCAGACAGCTCTTGCAAAAGCTGTTATAGAAACCGGAAAACCTGTGGTGTTAGCGGTTATGACAGGATCGGCTATGGATATATCCTTTGCGGCAAAAGCGGATAACGTTAAATCGATAATTCAGACCTGGTATCCGGGCGCGGAAGGCGGAAGGGCCTTTGCAAATATTCTGTTTGGAAAAAAATCGCCCTCCGGAAAGCTTCCCGTGACTTTATATAATTCTTTGGAGGAGTTACCGGAATTTACCGATTATTCCATGAAGGGAAGGACCTACAGATATATTGAGAAGGCAGCACAGTATCCTTTCGGATTTGGCCTGACATATGGGAGGATTTCCGTAAAAAATGCGGAGTTTGATATAAATAGCTTAAAGGAAGCCGTAAAAGATACAGAGTTGATTGATTCCAAAAAGTTTAAATTAAAGGTAAATATAATTAATGAAGGCTCCTGTCCTATTGAAGAGGTGATCCAGATATATATTAAAGATATCGATTCTAAATGGGCGGTAAGAAATCATAGTTTATGTGCCTTTAAAAGGGTTGAACTTAAGGCAGGGGAAGAAAAAGAGGTTGAACTTTTAGTCAGAGGAAAAGCATTTACGGAAATTAATGATGATGGGGAAAGAATATTTGAAGGAAAAAATTATATTCTGTATGCAGGTGTAAGCCAGCCTGATGAAAGAAGCGTATCGTTATGCGGCGTTAAGCCGGTAAGTATAAAGGTTCAATTATAATATTTCAATAAAGGAGGAAAATATGTTATACATCGGTGTTGATCTAGGTACATCTGCGGTAAAGATGCTGTTGATGGACGGTAACGGAAAAATTGAAAAAATAGTATCAAAGGAGTATCCGCTTAGCTTTCCTCATCCCGGCTGGTCCGAGCAAAAACCCGAGGATTGGTGGGAACAGTCTCTGGCAGGTCTTAAGGAACTTACAAGCGAATGTGATAAGAGTAAGATAGCCGGAATCAGCTTTGGCGGGCAGATGCATGGACTTGTGGTTCTTGATAAGGATGATAATGTTATACGTCCGGCTATCCTTTGGAATGATGGAAGAACCGGTAAGGAAACGGATTATTTAAATAATGTGATCGGTAAGGATAAATTATCGGAATATACCGCAAATATTGCATTTGCAGGATTTACCGCACCAAAGATACTTTGGATGAAGGAAAATGAGCCTGAAAATTTTGCAAAAATAGAAAAGATCATGCTTCCTAAGGATTATCTTGCATATAAGCTTTCGGGAGTGCATTGTACGGATGTGTCGGATGCTTCGGGAATGTTGCTTTTTGATGTAAAAAATAAGTGCTGGTCAAAGGAAATGATGGAAATCTGCTCAGTTAAAGAATCTCAGCTTGCTAAGATATTTGAAAGCTATGAAGTAGTTGGAAATATTAAACCTGAGATAGCAAAAGAACTCGGATTCGGTGAAAATGTAAAGATAATTGCCGGAGCAGGGGATAATGCGGCAGCAGCCATAGGAACCGGAACTGTAGGAGATGGAAAATGTAATATTTCACTGGGAACCAGTGGTACGATATTTATTTCCAGTAAGGATTTTACAGTTGATGATAATAATGCTCTTCATGCTTTTGCACATTCCGATGGTCATTTCCATCTTATGGGATGTATGTTAAGTGCGGCTTCCTGTAATAAATGGTGGATGGAGGATATTATCGGGACCACTGATTTTGCAAAGGAACAGGAGCCCATCACCGAGGATAAGCTTGGAGAAAACAATGTATTCTATATGCCTTATTTAATGGGTGAACGTTCACCTCATAATAATCCCGACGCAAGGGCGGTATTTATAGGGATGTCCATGGATTCAACCCGTGCGGATATGACACAGGCAGTGCTTGAGGGTGTATGTTTCGGTATTCGTGATTCCTTTGAAGTTGCAAGATCACAGGGTATAAAGATTGAAAGTACCAAGATTTGCGGAGGAGGAGCAAAATCACCTTTATGGAAGAAGATGATGGCAAATGTACTCGGTATACCGGTGGAAGTTATTGAATCGGAAGAAGGACCGGGTTATGGCGGTGCTATTCTGGCAGCCGTAGGATGCGGTGAATATGCATCGGTGGAAGAAGCTGCGGATAAACTGGTTAAGGTAATAGATGTGGTTAAGCCGGATGCAGAACTTACGGCAAAATATGAAAAGAAATATCAATACTTTAAGCAGCTTTATCCTACAATGAAATCACTGTTTGGAGCTAAATAAGTAACTCCGAGAAAGTGCTTGATCACCAGGCAGGCACCACCCAGTAAAATAGAAATATCCTGAAGACCGGATGGAACAAGAGTACAATAATTGTTCATCCGGTTTTTTATCTGTTCTTTAATGCGGGAATGCAGTTCCGGAATATAAATGGTAAATCCGGAGTTAATGACTATTACATCCGGGTTAAATATATTAAGTATATTATTTATGCCTACGGAAATATATTTAACAAAATCATCTACCATTCTTATTGCGAGAGGCTCATTAGCATTATAAGCCGCTATGAATTCATCCATGGTAACCTTGGATTGCCCTTTTGAGGAGGAATAAATCTTAAGAAT